>CAZGNF010000062.1:0-11625 GCA_964527045.1 uncultured Coriobacteriaceae bacterium
AACACCTGCGCGCAGAACGACTGCCACGCGGGGACCTCGACCGCCCCGATGCACGGGACGATCAACGCCGACCACACGAGTCCAGCGAACTCGTGCACCACGGCCAACTGCCACTTCGCGTCGATCATCGGTCTCGCGAGGCTCCACAGTTCGGCTTCGACCACCGTTGCCGGTGACACCCGGACTTCATGCCAGCTATGCCATGCGGCCGGTGTGACGCCGACGAAGGAATGCACCACTGCGGGGTGCCACAGTGCGGCGAGCCCGCATGGTGACGACGTCGCCATTCATACCGCGACACTCGGTCCCGGCGAAGTCGCGATGAGCGTTGCTCCCTGGGACGGTGACCACGGTCCCGATTGGAGTACGGTCGAGGATTGCGGGATGTGTCACAGCACGAGCCTCATGACGCTCCATGACAATGCATGCTCGACGTGCCACGCCGGCGCGAATCCAGCCGCGACCATTGGCACGTGGAACAAGAGCTGTCAGCAGGGCGCGTGTCATCCGGCAATCCACACCGGGATGACCACCGATCACAACGGCGCATACTGGAATAGCTCGGCGAGCTGTGACTCATGTCATACAGGAGAACCTTCGTGGCCGGGGGATGCCGATTGCAGCGGGTGTCACACGCTCATCGACTGACAGTCGCCCGTGACTGCATCCGATGCGCTCTCGGCGTACATCGATCCCGCGCGTGTCCACCACGATCGACACGCCGGGTAAGAACGTCGACGTCGTTCACTAGCGTTCGGCCCTAAAGCCCGAGCGCAGCCCGCTTCTCGTAGATCCTGGCGACGTGGTCCTCAAGATGCTCCACCGCGTGCTCCACGATGTCCACGAGCGTTTGCAGCCCGTTTTCCGAGTGAACCGCCGTGCGCTGCCACGCCGCATCCGGCATCCGCTCAAGGTCATACGCCATCTGTTCACGCTGCACCTCAAGCAGCCGCAGATCGAGCTCAAGATCGCGCTCGTGGTAACGCAGGGCTCCCACATAGTCGACGGACTCGACGCCCATGATCAGGGGTTTGTCGGTGGCGAGGGTGCGCTTGATGCGGTCGCACATGAACTGGTCGCTATCCACGATGTGGCACGCGACTTCCATCGAGCTCAGCTTCCCGGCGATCGGCCGCGCCTGGAGTGCCTCGGCGTCCATTCCCGTGAGCGCTTCGCGCAGTCTCGCAGGACCGTGCTTGTAGGCGGCCATGAGCTCGGCCGGAGTGAGTTTCTCGGACATGGGCGCTCCTTCGGGTCGGTGTAGGCAGATGATACCGCTACCCGGCAGGGAACTCCGCAGCAGCTATCGCCTCGGAAGGTGCGACGGGCGCCTCGCCGGTCTCGGAGAGCACGACTGCGCCGATGATGATCGCGCAGGCTGCTATCTGCACGAGCGTGAGGGTCTCACCGCGCACGAGCCAGCCGGTGAGCAGCGCGACGGCAGGCACCAGGTTGATAGAAAGCGCCGCGCGATTCGCGGGCATCATGGTGACCGCGGTGTTGTAGAGTCCGAACGCACCGAGCGACACGAACGTTCCCATGTACGCGACGCTCGCCCACGCGACCGGTGCCGCGGTCGCCCAGTTGGCCGTACCTCCTGCGATGGCACCCGGCAGGAAGAAGACAGCGCCCACCGCAGCTTGTATGCCAGTGAGGAACCACGGGCTGTACCGTGCCGAGAGGTGCTTGATCGTAAGCATGGCGCCAGCGGCACTCACCATCGCCAGCAGCTCGAGCGTGTTGCCCAGCACCGGATTGGGCGCCGACGCCTGCGAGTGCCCGCCCGCGGACAACATCGCGACGCCCACAAGCGATATCGCGATCGCCACCATAGACCGTGCCGAGAGGTGCTCGCGCAGGAACGCCCACGCGCCCGCCGCGACGAGCAGCGGCACGATCGCCGAGATGACGCCGGCGGCACTTGAGGTCGTGAGGCGGATCGCGTAGCCCTCGGCGAGGTAGTAGATGCACGGCTGAAGCATGACGACGAGCGCGAGCAGCTTGATGTCGCCTCGGCGGTACTGTGGCTTGGGGAGGAAGAACCACACCGGTGCGAACACCAGCGTGGCGATCATCATGCGCAGCCAGATGACCGTCATCGGCGGAAACGTGTCGAGCGCGGTCTTAGTCGCAGCGAAGCTGGTGCCCCAGAAGGTAACGGCGCCGAGCAAGCACAGGAGCGGGATGATACGGATGGCGCGCGAAGAGGGCACGTGAGCTCCGGAGGTCGTTGGGACGGTTTGAGACAGTGCGAATGGTGTACGTGACAGCTTATGCGTGCGGAGCCACAACCGCCAGACTAGTCAGCGGCCGCGTGCACTGCCCGGGAGAGAATCGCCAGCCCCTCGTGCATCTGCGCGGCGTTTGCGTGCGAGAAGTTGAGCCGCATGTAGCCCGTGGCGGGCGCAGCTGTCGGGAAGAACACCTCGCCGGGCATGAAGGCGACACCACGCTCAAGCATTGCGGGCAGCAGTGTGCGGGTGTCGATCGGCTGGCGGAGTTGCAGCCAGAAGAAGAGGCCGCCGGGGGGCGTGCTCCACGTGGCAAGCTCACCGAAGTGCTCGGCGAGGGCGGACTCCATCGCATCGCGCTTGGCCGAGTATGCGCCCCGTAGGTGCGTCAGCCGCTCGTCAAGACCGGGCGAAGTGAGATGTCCGTGCGCGAGCCACTGGCCGAAGCGGTTGGTGTGCAGATCGGTCGCTTGCTTGAGGCGCACGAGGTGCGGCATCAGGTCGGGCGATGCGATCAGGTATCCCACGCGAATGCCCGGCATGAACGACTTGGAGAAGCTGCTCTGGTAGATCCAGGGCGCACGCTTGATGCGCGAGCAGATCGGTGTGCGGTCGACGTCGTCGTAGACGAGCTCGCGGTACGGGTCGTCCTCGAAGAGCGTGAGCCCGAACTCGTCGACAACGCCTGCGACTGCCGCGCGCGTCGCGGCAGCGTAGCAGGTGCCGCTCGGGTTCTGGAAGGTCGGGATCACGTATGCCAGCCGCGCGCCCGTGTTGTGCGCGACCTTGCGCAGCCGCCCGGCGTCGATGCCGTCCGGAGCGAGCGGGACGCCGTGGCAGACAGCGCCGAAGAGCTCGAAAGACTGCAGCGCCGCCAGGTATGTGGGTGCCTCGGTGATGATCGGCGTGCCGGGGTCGATGAAGAGCTTCGAGACAAGGTCGATTCCCTGCTGGGAGCCCGAGACCACCAGCACCTGCGATGCCTCGCAGTCGATGCCCACGCGGCGTGCGTGCTCGGCGATCGCCTCGCGGAGCGCAGGCTCGCCCTCGCTCGGACCGTATTGTGCTGCCGAGGCGGGAATGCCGCTCCAGTCTGGGACGGGAAGCTCGTCGGGCGCTGGCAGACCGCCCGCGAACGAGATCATGCCGGGCTGCTGTGTGGCCGAGAGGATATCGCGGACGAGTGAGGAGGTGAGCCGGTCGATGCGCTCCGAGAACATGGGGTCCCCCGTTCTGGCGAGCAGGTGGTATCACGCGGTAGAATGGCAACAGCATTGACCTATACTCGCGTCCGCGATTGGATATGTCAACATGATTGACGCATCGCGCGAACAGGAACTGAACGAGGCGCTTGAACTCTTCTTCTTCGGCTACCGGGAGTTCACGGCGTATCCCGATGAGGTGCTCGCGAGTCGCGGGCTCGGACGTGTGCACCATCGCATCCTCTACTTCGTCGGTCGCAACCCCGGGCTGACCGTAGGCGAGCTGCTCGACATCCTTGGCGTGAGCAAGCAGGCCTTGAACGCGCCGCTCCGCCGCCTCATGGCCGAGGGACTCGTCGCGAACACGGTTGGTGAAAGCGACCGCCGCGTGCGGCACCTGCGTCTGAGTGATGCAGGCACGGCCCTTGAGCGCGAACTCAGCGGCTCGCAGCGCGCGCGGATGGCGGCGGTCTTCTCGGCTGAGGGACCCGAGCGCGAGACGGCGTGGCGCGCGATCATGGGTGCGGTGGCAAAGCCGTCCGTCGGTCGGGAGGGGTAGCGATGTGCGACAACGCGCGCGAATGCGCCGAGGCTTCCAGGCACGGCTTCGGCACGCCGCCCGATGTGAGCGGCACGACGTCCGGTCGCCGCGAGATCCGTCGCGTGCGTGAGGACGAGGCCGCGGTGCTGCTCGACATCATCAACGAGGCCGCCGAGGCATACCGCGGCGTGATTCCCGCCGATCGCTGGCATGACCCCTACATGTCCGAGGAGTACCTGGCGGGCGAACTCGAAGCCGGAGTCCGTTTCTGGGGCTACGAGGTCGACGGCGAGCTTCTCGGCGTCATGGGCATCCAGGACGTGGCGGACGTGACCCTCATCCGCCACGCGTATGTGCGCACGGGCGCGCAGCGCGGCGGCATCGGCAGGCGCCTGCTACGTCGTCTGCTGGCTGAGACGCACCGGCCCGTGCTCATCGGCACGTGGCTCGCCGCGGATTGGGCGATCGCGTTCTACGAGCGCAACGGCTTCGAGGCGACCGGTCGCGAGGAGACCGAGCGGCTCCTGCGCACCTACTGGGACATCCCCGCTCGGCAGGTCGACACATCGGTGGTGCTCAGGCAGGCGACCGGCTAGCGGCCCTTCCCCGGGTGCGGATCCGAGAGGATGGGCACGTCGCCACTGCGGATCGGACCCTCGTAGAGGTTCCCGCCGAAGCTCGCGAAACCGGGTACGCTCACACGTCCGTCCACGCAGGTCGCGAGACGCTCTCGCAGCTCATCGGTCGTGAGCGCGGTGTCGCTTGCGATCACCACGAGGTTGTTGCCCTTGGCGTCCACGCCCTCATCGGCGTTGAAGACCCACACGCGCCGGAACGTGTTGCGAAGCGTGCGGTGCAGGCTGCGGAACAGCTTGGAGTGATCGCCAAGGAGCGAGCCGATGATGTTGTAGGCGACAACGCCGTCCTCGGCCATGTGCGCCCGAAGCGCCCAGAAGAACTCCTCGGTGGTGAGCGGCGGGGGGATCTGATCGTCGTGGAAGGCGTCGACGATGACGATGTCGTAGCGCTCGGGCGTGCTCTCGATGAAGTGCCGACCGTCGTCGACAACCACGCGAATACGCGGGTCGTCCGGCAGCTCGAAGTACTCGCGGGCGATCTCGACGACGTCGGGATCGAGCTCCACGGCGTCGATGTGCATGGCGGGGTAGTCGCGCCACATGCGTTTGGCAGCCGTTCCGCCGCCGAGGCCGATCATGAGCGTTCGTGCGGCGTCGGGCCGGATGGCGAGCGCGACGTGGAAGTAGCCCGGGTACTCGAAGTCCGTCTCGAACGGATTGTCGAGGTACATCGAGGACTGCCTCGTCTTCTCGAACTGCAGGATGCGCCGGTAGCCGATGTCGATGACGCTGATCCGGTGGAATGCCGAGGTCCGCGAATGCACGACGACCTCGGCCGTCATCTCGCCGCCGAGCGGGCTCGAGTGGTTCCAGTCATCCGGATCGGGCATCGTCGCTGTCCTCTCAGGGTCGCCGCATCAGCTGCAGGATGCTCGTGTAGTCGTCGGTGAGGACGGGACCGCGAGCCGGCGTCGCCCATCCGCGAGCATCGAAGCGGGCCATCGCTTCGGGCGTTCCTGCCGCCAGCCACCGCGAGCCCTGCGCGGCGAGTCGCTCGCCGGCGGCGTCGGGCGCGTACGCACGCGTTCGCGCCTCCAGCCCGAGCGAGCGGGCCGTCTCGGCCACCGCGGGCGTCAGGTCGAAGTGTCGGTTGGTGAGCTGGAAGACGAGTGTGCCGCCCGGCTTGAGCGTACGAAGGTACGCCTGCATGGCCTCGCGCGTGAGCAGATGCGCGGGCACCGCGTCCGAGGAGAACGCGTCAAGCACCAGCACGTCGAACGACTCCGCCGGCGCGGCTGTCAGCGACAGGCGCCCATCGCCGAGAATCACCTGTGGCGGCACGGGCGCATCCGCGAGATAGCTGAAGTAGCGGGTGTCGCGTGCGAGGTCGATGACGGATCGGTCCACCTCGAAGTACGTCATCGTGTCGCCGGGTCGTTCGTACGCCGCGATCGTGCCGATGCCGAGCCCCACCACACCGATGTCCGCGCCGGTGGGGCGCCGCTCGGCAAGGTCCGCGAACACGTCGCCAAGCGGGCCCGAGCGCACGAAGTACGACGTGGGCTCGCCCCTGCGGTCATCGGTGAACTGCACGCCATGGAACGTCGTACCGTGGATCTCCGAGAAGGCGGCACCATTCTCGGCGGAACGGACCTCGGTGATGCCGAAGAACGTGCGTACGCGGACGAGGTACGGCGGCGAGAATACGAGTGTGAGCGTCACGATCGCAACGGCGGTTGCGACCGCCATCCCGCGCGGACCGGGTGTCGCCGCTATCACGAGCGCGCCGACGGCGAGCACCACGCTCACGAAGAGCGCCTGCGGACCGCTCGCGACAGTCGCGAACAGCGCTGCGCTCACGGCGACGTAGGGCACCAGCCGGCGACCGGCTGCGCGCAGCGTGGCGCCGGAGCCTGTCGTGGACGGCCAGGCGGGACCCGGCAGCATGGCAAGCGCCGCAAGCGCTCCCACGAGCAGGACCGGGAACTCGTAGACGCCGCTGAAGGCGAGCGGCGCGACAAGCGCGACGAACGCGGTGGCGAGCAATCCACCACCGGAAACGGCGAGGTAGAAGCCGGTGAGGTGGGTCTCATCCGGTCGTGCAAGCGCAAGCCGACCGTGCACCGCGACGGCGATGACCGAGAAGCCGCCCAGGAGCGTCGTGAGCAGCACGGGAACCGACCAGCTCACATGTGCCACGAACGGCACCCACATCACGGTCACGGCCGCGGGAACGAGTTTCTCGGCCAAGGGGAGGACGCGGCGACCCCGCTCGGAGAACGCGACCACGAAGCTGCCGAGGTAGATCGCGAGCGGTCCAACCCACAGCAGCGGCGTCGAGATCTGGTCCGTCGCGATCGCGGTAGTGGTAGCCGAGAGAAGTCCGGCGGGAATCGCCGCCGCGAACACCCACGCAGCGATGCGGCGGAGCGGCGGACGCGGGGTGGCGGGTGCGGGTCGCTCGGCATGTGCGCCGCGCGGAGCGCTCGCGACCACGCCTGCGAGCAGCAGCGCGAAGATCGCGAGCAGCATTCCGAGCGCTGCGCGCTGCGCCGAGAGCGGCACGAGCGGCTCGATCAGGAACGGGTAGGCGAGCAGCCCGGCAAGACTCGCGGCGTTGGACACCGCGTAGAGCCACCACGGGTCGCGTCCCTGGTCCGAGAACCATGCGGAGAGCAACGGGGTCGTTGTCGCCAGCAGCAGCGCGGCAGGGCCGATGACGATGGCGAGCAGCACAAGCACGTTGAGCGCCGGTCCCATACCCGGGAACCGCACACCGCCGAGCGCACGCGGGGCCAGGATCGTCGCGGCCACAGCCATGACAGCCAGCGCAAGATGCACCGCACCACCCACGCGCTGCCCGAGCCGGGTTGCGATGAGGTGCGCGTACGCATAGCCGACGAACACGACGCCGGTGAAGAAGCAGAGCGCAGTCGTCCACACCGACGGCGTGCCGCCGAAGATGGGGAGCACCATGCGCCCGGCGAGCAGCTCGAGCGTGAAGAGCGCGAACGCCGAAAGCCCAATGGCGGCGATGAAGAGCGGCTGGCTGTGTCGATCCTTCAAGCGGCGGCTCCTCGGCGGTGATGCCAGTAGCGGCGCAGTTGCGACTCTGCGCGCAACTATAACGCGCTTCGCGGTGGCGCGACGCGGCGGGTGCATTCATAATCGCCGGTGAGACATCCACGTTAGGAGACGCACATGACCCGCGCAGCAGCCCGCCACATCCTCGTCGCCACCGAGGAGCAAGCCAACGACCTCAAGCAGCAGATCGCCGATGGCGCCGATTTCGCCGAGATCGCTCGCACGTACTCCTCATGCCCGTCCGGTCACGACGGCGGCGATCTGGGTGTGTTCGCGCCCGGACAGATGGTTCGCGAGTTCAATGACGTGTGCTTCAACGAGGCCGTCGGAGTGGTTCACGGCCCGGTGAAGACGCAGTTCGGCTACCACCTTATCGAAGTCACAATGCGCGACTAGGCCAGCCCATCACCACTGCCGCGAGTATCGCCACGTCGAGTACCGGTCCCATGATGAACCACGGGTGCCAGAAGACCACGCACATGATCAGCGACAGCACCGCGCCGATCGTCGCGGGCAGGCGCCATATCTGCGAGAGCACCGGCACGCCGAACATGCCGAGTGCTGCCAGCGTGAAGCACGCGATGATGAGCACGACGAGCACGATTGCCAGTGGTCCGAGTACCTTCTCGGGAATGAACGGCAGCAGCCGCGAGCTGGACGTGACGAACGGGTAATTGGGGTCGGCTGGCCTGGGCGCGATCCAGCCCAGGTGGATGATGCCGTGCAGCAGCAGGAACACACCGAACGTTGTCGCCACGTGAACCCCTCTCATCGCGTCTTGTCCCTCAGCTGACAGTATGTCGTTGCGAGACGCGCGGCTCCAGCCCAAACGGGCCGGCGCTCACAGGTTCGTCTGCTCGGCGGGTGCCAACCGTGCGTTCGGCAGCTTCGCGCCTGGTGCGTCATTCTCGGCGAGGTTGTCCGGAACAGGCGGCACGCCGAGCGAGAACGCCGTCATCGAGATCGAGCCGTAGGCGAAGCCGTCGACGAGCACTTCGGCGCGTTCGGGCGACTGCTCGGCGAGCGCGGCGAAATACAAGAGCGGGATGAAGTGGTCGGGCGTCGGCGCCGCCAGGTCATAGTCGGGTGCGTCCCGGAGCGCCACCGCGTCGCCGGGGGCGCCGATGATGACGCCGCGGGTCACGGCGTCGAACCGCTCGGCCCAGTCGTAGCCGGCGTCGGGGAGGCCCCAGTCTACGTCACCCAGGTTGTGCACCAGGTTGCCGCTGCCCACGATCACCACGCCCGAGTCGCGCAGCAGCGCGAGCCGTCGGCCGAGCTCCATGTGGTACTCGAACGGCTTCAAGGCGTTGATCGAGAGCTGCACCACCGGCACGTCGGCCTTCGGGAACGCATGCGTGAGCACCGACCACGTGCCGTGGTCGAGTCCCCAGCTGTCATCGAGGCCGATGACGTCGGGTAGCGCCAGCTCCGTGACCTCCTCGGCCAGATCCGCCGAGCCGGGCGCCGGGTATTGGAACTCGCTGAGTTCGCGCGGGAAGCCGTAGAAGTCGTGGATCGTGCGCGGCTGCGCCATCGCGGTGACAGCCGTCGCGTTCGTGTACCAGTGCGCCGAGACGCACAGGATGCCTCGTGGCGAAGTGCATGCGTCGCCGAAGCGCCGCCACGCCTCCGTGTAACGGTTGTGTTCGAGCGCGTTCATCGGGTTTCCGTGGCCGAGAAACGCCGCGGGCGTCTTCATGAGGTCCTCCGGATCGTCGCGCGTACAGAGGAGTCTCTTCCCCGCGCGGGCCCCGGCACCGCGCAAGCGGGGTAGATATCCGGACAAGGCGCCCCTGAAAGCCGAGGTTCTCACATGGACGAATCCACACCTGTCTACGACGCAGCGACGAAACGCCGCACGCTCATCGCGATGATCATCGGAGCGGGACTCGTGTTCCTGGACTCGAGCCTCGTCGGCCTGGCGTTGCCCGCCATCCAGCGCGAGTTTAGCGTCTCCACCGCCACCCAACAGTGGGTCGGTTCGTCGTATCTGCTCACCCTCTCGGCGCTCCTTCTGGCTGGTGGCAGGCTCGCCGACCTTATCGGCAGGAGGCGCCAGTTCCGACTCGGCGCGGGGGCGTACGTCGTGCTTGCGGTCGCGGCCGCCCTCTCGCCGAATGCGACGGTCCTCATCGCCGTGCGCGCGCTTCAGGGCGTCGCGGGTGCGCTCCTCGTCCCGACGACGCTCGCGATCATCAACTCCGTCTTCCCGCCTGCCGAGCGGGGCAGGGCCATTGGGACGTGGGCGGCGTGGTCGGGCATCGCGACCGTGCTCGGGCCCGTGCTCGGCGGCGTGATGATCGACAACGTGAGCTGGCGCGTCGCGCTCCTCATCACGCCCGTACTCGCCATCGCGGCGTGGCTGCTCTCGGCGAGCGTGCCCGAGTCCCGCGACACGGCGGCCGATCCCCGCATCGACTACCTCGGCATCGCGCTGCTCGCCGCTGCGTGCGGCGGTATCGTGTTCGCCCTCATCCAGGGGCCGTCGATGGGCTGGACCAGCCCGGTCATCCTCGGCTCCTTCATCGCGGGCGTGGCGCTCATTCCGCTGTTCATCATCCGCGAGCGGAGCGCACCGATGGCGGTGATGCCGTTCGGGATGTTCTCCAACCGGAATCTCGCCGTGGCCAACGTCGTGACCTTCTTCGTGTACGCAGGGCTCTACGGGCAGTTCTTCTACGTCCCGCTCTACATACAGTCCGCGCTGGGTAGTTCGGCGACCGTCTCGGGCACGGTCTTCATCCCGATTACCGTCCTGCTCTTCTTCCTCTCGCCGTACGCCGGACGCCTCTATGACCGGTTCGGTTCGCGGTGGCTGATGTTCGGCGGCGGACTCGTCGCCGCCACCGGCATCGTGATCTCGTCCTTCGCCGGACCCGGCCAGCTCTTCAGCGTGCTCGTCCCGGGAATCGTGGTCTTCGGCCTCGGCATGGGCTTCATCGTGGCGCCCGTGACCGCCACGGCTATCGGCTCTGCCGAGCAGCGGTACTCCGGCGTCGCCTCGGGCTTCAACAACGCCGCCTCAAGGCTTGCCGGGCTGGTTGCGATCGCGGCCATGGGCGTCATCGTCGTGCAGCTGTGGCAGTCGGGCATCTTGCACGCGTCCGCGGGTGCATCCGCCGATGTGCTCGCGGCGCTCGCGCCGGTTCGCGACAAGGCCTTCAACCTGCCCGCCGGCACCACCGTCGCGGCACAGGAGGCCGCGCGCCTCGCGAGCGTCGCCGCCCAGGCCGCGTTCCGTAGCGGGATGTGGTTGGCAGCAGGTCTTGTGGCACTTGGCGGGGTCATCTCGGCAGTTGGGATTCGCGGCAAGGGCGCGACCGCCGCCGGTGCGTCAGAATAGGGCGCCGCTTGTCCGGTCCGAGAGAGGGGTCCTGAACATGGAGTCTCACGCAGAGAGAATGCAGGCCGTGCTTACACAATCCCGCGCCGAGACCCGCTCGGCGTTTGAGAACCGGGCTCTCATGTACGCCTACATCTACGACGAGCTGGAGGCGGAACTGGGTGCCGAGCGCGCCACCGCCATCATGAAGCGAGCCATCTTCCGCCGCGGGCTGGAGATCGGCCAGAAGTACCGTCCCGCCGCCGAGGCGGGCGATCTTGCCGAGGTAGGGCGCATGTTCGTGGAGGGCTCGCCCGCCGAGGGAGCGCTCTTCGAGCCCGGCGTGGAGGAGTTCGAGCCCGGGAGCGACACCATCGTGCTTCGCATGACCGGCTGTCCGCTCAAAGACGCGTGGCTCGCCGCCGGCTACTCTGCCGAGCAGACCGACCATCTCTGTGACATCGCCGCCGCAGTCGACCACGGCACCTTTGAAGGCGCGGGCCTCGACCTGCGGTTCCTGGATCGTCAGGCGTGCGCCGGTTCCGAGAAGTGCCTGCTGGAGCTCAAGTTGCGCAAGCGCTAGAGGCCGCGGAACGACTCCTTGTAGAGCTTGACGCCAGAGGCGACCAGCTTCTCGGTCCACATACGGCGCAACACGGCGAGG
>CAZGNF010000063.1:0-11596 GCA_964527045.1 uncultured Coriobacteriaceae bacterium
TACAGCTCGCCATTCAACAATGGCAGTGGGAGCGCCCCCGACGCCGGCACCACACAGGCGCTCGACTCGTTCACGCGCTGGGCCGACGCGAACACGGGTGCGCTTATCGCGGTCATGGGGCTGCTGATTCTGGTCGGCATTGTGTTCTGGATCTTCTCGGTGGCGGCGCAAGGCGGCCTCATCCACCTGGTCAATGAAGCCGAGGAGAACCGGGACGTGCGGTTGCGCGACGGCTGGCAGGTTGGCTTCAGTCGCTGGGGTCGCACCTTCATGATCCAGTTCGTGGTGGGATTGCCGATATTCGCGATGTTCCTGGCGATCATCGCGATCTTCGGTGCCTCTATCTTCGGGTTTGGTGGAGGCGACACGGCTGTGGCAGGCGGATTTGCTGGGCTGTGCTGCGGTCTGCCGATGCTTACCATCGCACTGATCGTGTTCAGCTACCTGCTCGGTATCGTGGCGAACCTGGCGCTGCGCTACGGCATGCTCCATGACATCTCGTTCGGTCAAGCGCTCGCTCGTGGGTGGAGCGACCTGACCGGAAAGCGTGGCGCGTTCGTGTTCATGCTTGTCTTGATCATCCCGAGCATCATCTACGGTGCGCTCTCAGGTGTCATCGCCCTCGTATTCGTGGTCCCGGCGGTGCTGCTGATCATCTCCGGCAACGTCATCACTGGCGTTGGCGTCATCGTGCTGTTCGTGCTGGCCATGATGATCCCAGGTGCTGCCTACGGGACGTTCACTTCGTCGGCATGGACGATCTTCTTCCGCCGCGTGAATGGGATGGAACGTCCGCTCGAGGTCCGGGAAGTAGCCCCGGTCCGCGGCGATCTGCTGCCGCCGCCTCCGGTTCCGGCAGCACCGCAGCCATACATGCCTACGCCCCCGCAGCAGCCCTTCGTGCCCGAGCCAGCCTCGCCTCCGGCCGCGCCTGAGCCGCCTGCCGATGTCTGACGCGGGAGCCCTGCTGGTTTGCGCGACGCCGATCGGCAACCTCGGCGACGTGACCGCTCGCGTGCTGGAAACACTCCGGGAGGCGACCGTCATCGTTGCCGAGGACACGCGCGTCACACGCAAGCTGCTCGCGCGCTACGACATCCACACGCCGCTGGAGCGCTACGACGAAGCGACTGCCGCCGCACGCACGCCGGAGCTCGTCGAGCGCATCTCGGCAGGCGCCCGTGTTGCGCTTGTGAGCGATGCCGGCACGCCCGGCATCTCGGATCCCGGCGAGCGACTTGTGGACGCGTGCCTTTCGGCGGGGTTGTCCGTCGACGTGCTGCCTGGCGCCTCGGCGATCGTCACCGCACTCGTCGCGAGCGGACTTCCGACCCGCGCGTTCTACTTCGGTGGCTTTCTGCCGAGGAAGGCGGGGGAGCTTCGACGCACGCTTGAGTCACTGGCGACGCTCGAAGCGACGCTCATCTTCTACGAATCGCCGAGGAGAACGGCCGCCTCGGTCGCCCTGATCGCGGAGACCTTCCCGGCGCGCCGCGCAGCGATGGCGCGGGAGCTCACGAAGCTCCATGAGGAGGTTCTTCGCGGGACGACCGTCGAGCTTGCCTCGGCGCTTGAGGGGCGCGAACTCAAGGGAGAGGTCGTGCTGCTGGTCGGGCCGCCGGTGCCCCAGGAGATGCCTGCGATCGACGACGACGCAGTGAGGGCGGCTGTGGAGCGGCTGGTCTCGGAAGGCATGACGCGCAAGGACGCAGTGAAGCGCGTCGCAGTCGATCTTCGCGTGCCCCGCAACGATGTCTACCGGATAGCGCTCGGCTAGCCGCTAGCGACGCTTCTTGATGTCCTCGATGCAGGTCGCGCAAACCGGGCGGCCCTTGATCTCCGTCACGTCGTCCTTCGAGCTGCAGATGACGCACGCTTCGTGGTACTTCTCGAGTATCACGCGGTCGCCTTCGACGGTGATCGACATCGGGTCTTTGACGTTGATGCCGAGGGTTCGGCGGAGCTCCATCGGGATGACGACTCGTCCCAAATCGTCGACCCGCCGGACGATCCCTGTGTCACTCATGCTCCCTGCCTTTCCACGGAGCCGCCACGGTCGGTCGGGCGTGCGTTATCATTATCTACCCGTACCGACTCGCACTTCCATAAATGCCCAAGCAGTCTACCTGTGAAACCGTCGATGGAGCCAGAGCATCCTATGAGCGACAAAACGTTCTACGTGACCACGCCGATCTACTACGTCAATGCCGAGCCGCATCTGGGCACAGCGTACACGACTGTTGCCGCCGACGCTGTCGCGCGGTACCGCCGGATGACCGGGCACGATGTGATGTTCCTGACGGGACTCGATGAGCACGGGCAGAAGATCGCCCAGGCCGCCGAGGAGAACGGCATGGAGCCACAGGCATGGGTGGATGCAATTGCACCCAAGTTCGAGGCGGCGTGGAAGATGCTCGACATCAGCTACGACGACTTCATCCGCACGACCGAGGCGCGCCACAAGAAGGGCGTTCAGGCGTTCTGGACCGAACTGTATGACCGCGGCTTCCTCTACCAGGGCAACTACGAGGGCTGGTACTGCGTCCCCGATGAGACCTACTGGACCGAGGAGCAGCTCGAGGACGGCAAGTGCCCGCAGTGCAGCCGCGACGTCCAGTTCATCAAGGAAGACAACTGGTTCTTCAAGCTCTCCGAGTTCCAGCAGCCGCTGTTGGACTTCTACGAGTCACATCCAGGCTTCGTACAGCCCGAGACCCGCCGCAACGAGGTCCTTTCCTTCGTGAAGGGCGGTCTCAAGGACCTGTCGATCTCGCGCACGAACTTCACCTGGGGCGTGCCGCTGCCCTTTGCCGAGGACCACGTCACCTACGTGTGGATCGACGCGCTGCTCAACTACATCACCGCGCTCGGCTATGGCGGCGAGGATCATTCGAAGTTCGACCGCTACTGGCCAGCCGACTACAACTTCGTGGGCAAGGACATCATCCGGTTCCACTGCGTGATCTGGCCGGCGATGCTCATGGCAGCCGGCATCGAGCCACCCAAGGCGGTCTTCGCACACGGATTCTTGCTTACCAAAGGCGAGAAGATGTCCAAGTCGAAGGGCAACGCCCAGACACCGGCGTCGCTCGTAGAGCGCTTCGGCGTGGATGCGTATCGCTACTACTTCCTGCGCGACGTGCAGTTCGGCCAGGACGGCTCCATCTCGATGGAGTCAATGGTGCAGCGCTACAACGGCGATCTCGCCAACGACTGGGGCAACCTCGTCTCGCGCCTCCTCAACATGACCGAGAAGTATCTCGACGGCCTGACGCCCGCAGCGCCTGGTGCGGAGCCGACCGACGCCGACAGGACGCTTCAGGCGTTCGCAGGCTTCCTGCCCGAGAAGTACGAGGCCGCAATGGCACGTCTCGACTACGGATCGGCGCTCGAAGCGGCGTGGGACCTTATCAAGGACTGCAACCGCTACATCGAGAACGAAGCGCCGTGGACGCTCGCCAAGGAGGGTGACACGGACCGGCTGGCAGCCGTGCTGTACAACACCCTCGAGGCGGTTCGCATTGCGGCGCTCTACACCGCGCCTGTCATGCCCAACACATCCGCCGAGGTCTGGCATCGTCTCGGACTGGGCGACATCACGGCAGTCAAGGACATTGCAGCCGCCGCCGAGTGGGGACAGCTCCCCGTCGGCCTGCGCGTGACGAAGGGCGAAGCGCTCTTCCCTCGCATCTATGAGGAAGCGTAACCCCGGTGGGCGCGCCCCACGAGCTACCGTCGCTGCCGGCTCTGGGTACCCCGACGTGTGATGCGCACGCCCATCTCGACATGCTCGAGGACCCCGCGCGCGCTATCGCGAACGCGTCTCGCGCGGGTATCGCGCTGATCGCGACTGTGGTCGACCTATCCGAGGACGAGCGGACGTTCACGGAACTGGACGGCTGGCTCGCCTCCGCCCGAGTGCTGCTCGATGCTTCCGGGCACGAGGCGGTTGCCGTGCCGGACGTTCGCATCGTTGTTGGAGCGCATCCGCACAACGCGAGCGACTTCACCCCGTCGATCGCCACACGGATGCGCGAAGCGGCAGCGCTGCCGCGGGTCTCGGCGTTCGGTGAGCTTGGGCTCGACTTCCACTACGACAGCTCGCCTCGCGATGTCCAGCGCGCGGCCTTCCGCGAACAGCTCACGATGGCGCACGAGCTCGACATGCCGGTGGTCGTTCACTTGCGCGAGGCGCACGAGGACGGTCTGGCGATCTTGCTCGAGCAAGGGCTGCCGTCGGCCGGTTGTGTCATCCACTGCTTCACCGAGGATGCGGCAACTGCGGCGCGCTTCATCGAGGCCGGATGCGTCATCTCCTTCGCTGGCCCGGTGACATTCAAGAAGGCCGAGGCGATACGCGAGGCAGCAGCGATCACACCGCTTGGGCAGCTCCTCGTCGAGACAGACTGCCCGTTCCTGGCGCCAGAGCCATACCGTGGCCGAAAGAACGAACCGGCTTTCACCGTACTGACCGCTGTGGCAGTTGCAGCCGCAAAGGGGATACCTACCGCAGAAGTCGCCGCAGCGGCGCTTGAGAACGCACGCCGGCTCTACAGCCGAGGGTGAGGCACATGGCACAGCCGCTCGTACTGGGGTTCGCAGGTAGCCCGCGCAAGCACGGCAACAGTGAGCAGCTGCTTGACGCGTGCCTGGCAGGCGCCGAGGGTGTTGGTACCCGGGTACACAAGCTCGTGGTCGCGGACCTGGCCATTCACTCGTGCCGCGGCTGCAGTGGGTGCTCGCTGACCGGTGAGTGCGTCATTCGCGACCAGATGCACGAGGTCTACGAGGCGATCGATATGGCCTCGGCAATCGTGTTCTCCAGCCCGGTGTACTTCGCAAGCGTGCCGGGTGTCCTCAAGGTCATGCTCGATCGCATGCAACCGTATTGGGCGCGCACACACGTGCTGAAGTCGCCGCCACCCCCGCGACGTCCGGGAGGGCTCCTGCTCGTCCGAGCAGGAGGCGATCCCTACGGATTCACCGCCGCGGAGTATCCGCTCAGGAGCGTCAGTGCGGTTCTTGGCCTGGACATCGTTGGTGAAGTGAAGGTCACCGACGTCGATTCGGCCGGGGCAGTGAGCAAACACCCGCTTGCGCTCGATCATGCCCGGGAGCTCGGGGCGAGAGTCGGAGCGGCTGCGCTCGGGAGTTATCGGGCATAGCAGGTTTCCGACGAGCGGGAGAAGTCGCAGGTGGCACCGCGCCGTTCGTCAGTTGGTCCGACACCCGACCGTCGTTTCGTTGTTGACGAGTTGTTGCTCGGCTATAATCGGACGCGTTGCACCACCTGCACTGTCCCCGACGCGGAAGGGCTTTATGAGGAAGCCGGCGCATCCGGCCCGCCCCCTGAAGACCCCGTACATCGTCATCGCACTCATCGCAGCTCTCGTCGTACCAGTATCTGCATCCGGGTTTGCCTGGGCCAGGAAGGGCGTAACCGTCATCGTCGATGGCGGGACCGCTTACTATAGAACACAAGCCGACACCGTTGCTGATGTGCTCGCCGAGGCGGGCATTGAAGTGGACGTGCACGATGTCGTGACCCCTGCCGACGATGCGGCCATCACGGATGGCTCGACCATCGTCGTGCGTCACGCGATCCCAGTGACGATCGACTGCAACGGCGAGATGCTCGAGCTTGATGTGATCGGGGCCACGGTTGCAGACGCGCTGGTTGCCGCGGGTCTCGATCCTTCCCTCGGCCTGGACGTCCAGCCTGCTGTCGAGTCACCGCTGCACGCCGATATGACGATCGTCGCCAAGGACGTATTCCTGCGCATTTCGCAAGAAGAAGTCGACATGCCATTCGACATCATCGAGAAGCAAGACGCTTCGATGGTCATCGGACAGCGAAAGGTCCTCTCGGCCGGTGTGGCCGGTCGCGCGATCCGGGTCTACGAGATCGTCGTGACGGGTGGTGTCGAAGGTGCCCGATACGTGAAGGCCGAGCAGGTACTCACCGAGCCGGTGCCGCAGGTTGTCGCGGTAGGCTCGAAGAAGGTCACCAAGCAGCTTCCGGTCATCGCGAGCATCACGCACGGTGGTGCGAAGAAGACCGCCGCACCTCCTGCGAGCGGCACGAAGATGACAGTCGTTGCCACGGCGTATACGCCGTGGGACGCCGGCTGTGGCGGCCTGCCGGTTATCCAGCGCAAGCTCGCCGCATACAACATCCCTGACGGCTGGGGCATCGTTGCCGTCGACCCGAAGGTCATCCCCCTCGGCTCGAAGGTGTACGTCTCCGGCTACGGCAACGCCATCGCGGCCGACACCGGAGGTGCGATTCACGGCAATCGCATCGACGTCTGCTTCTGGACCGGTGGCGAGTCTCTGGCGCGCAAGACCGCGATCAACTGGGGACGTCGCACCGTCACCATCACCATCATCAAGTAGAAGAGGCCGCATGGCTCACTCCGCGCTGGCGACGCCACGGGCGACCATCGCCGTTCTCAAGCGCCACGGCCTCGCGACCAAGAAGTCCCTGGGGCAGCACTTCCTCATCGACGACAATGTGATCGGGCGCATCCTCACGCTCGCCGATATCAAGCCTACCGACCGCGTGCTTGAGGTGGGCCCCGGCATCGGGACCCTCACCCTTGCTCTCTGCGAGGTGGCTGGTTCTGTGGTTGCTGTCGAGCGCGACACGGACCTCCTTGGCGTGCTTGCCGAGACGACTGCCGAGTACTCGAACCTCACGGTGATCAACGCAGATGCGGTTGCGCTCGATCCGCATGACCTTGTCGGGCCGGACGGGCCGCCGGTCGCGTTCGTTGCCAATCTCCCGTATGCCGTGGCCGCAACGCTTGTTCTGCGCGTCTTTGAGATGATGCCGTCGGTCCGATCGGCGACAGTTATGGTGCAGGCTGAAGTCGCTGACCGAATGATGGCCTCTCCTGGCACCAAGGCGTACGGCGCCTACACAGTCAAGCTCGCCTTGCGAGCGCGGGCCGCGGGACGGTTCAACGTGCCGCCCGGCTGCTTCTTGCCGCCACCGCGCGTCGACTCGGCGGTCCTCAGGCTTGAGCGCCTCGCTGACGACCGCAGACCGGAGGACGTGACCCGCGCGACCCGCGCGGCGGATGCCGCATTCGCGCAGCGACGCAAGACGATCCGGAACAGCCTCTCGTCGGCGTTGGGAGCACCCACCGCGGCGATTGAGGATGCGCTGCGCTCTGCGGGCATCGAGCCGGGTCTGCGAGCCGAGACTCTTCCGGTTGAAACATTCGTGAAACTAGGTTTCGAACTGCATGTACAGGGCCTTCTACCTTGAGTTTTGGTGCCTCCCGGGGTATACTGTCCACCACTCGAGGAGGAATCGAATGGATGGAATGAACCAGACCGAGGTCGTCGGCCGCATCCGCAACGACCTTGAAGCTTTGATGGGCAGCCGGATGCGCCTGCGCGCCAACATGGGTCGCTCGAAGATCATGGAGCGCGAAGGTGTACTCGAGGAGACTCACCCCGCGCTGTTCGTTCTCAAGATCGACGAGAAGCGCGGCCGGACCGCTCGTGTCTCCTACAGCTACGTCGATATCCTCACGGGAACGGTCGAGCTCACTGATTGTTCTTCCGGCGAGTGCGTCTTTCCCTGGCTCAACTAGCTACGATGTTCGATGACCATTTCGCGCGGGGCCGCACATGCGCCCCGCGTGTTGCTTTTGGGAGACGACATGTCAGCTGAGCGGATTGCGCTCATCGCGCCTGCCAAGGTCAATCTCTTCCTTGCCGTTGGCGATCGTCGCCCCGACGGCTATCACGACGTCGTTACCATCCTGCAGTCGCTTGACGAGCGGGTTGCTGACACCGTGATGATCGAGCGTGCTGACGCCCTCAGCGTGACGTGCAATCCGGATGTCGGCGTTCCCGCCGAGCAGAATCTGGCGTACAGGGCGTTGCTCGGACTTGGGGTCCTTGCAGGACGTGAACCTGGCTTCTCGGTGAGTATCCTCAAACGCGTGCCCGCCGCCGGCGGCCTTGGCGGGGCGAGTGCCGATGCCGCGGCCGTTCTGGTGGGCGGCTGCAGGCTATGGGATCTCGACGCGACCTCCCCCGAGGTGACAGCGCTCGCGGCGTCACTAGGGGCAGACGTGCCGTTCTTCATCGAGGGAGGCACCGCGCTGTACGCGGGTCGGGGAGACACGCTCGTGCGTCGCATGCACACGCCTGCGCTCGACATCGTGGTTGTGAATCCCGGCGTGCCGGTCCCGACACCCGCTGCGTACGCCGCGTTCGATCGACTCCTGAGGCCGACGGCTCCAACTGCCGAGGGGATGCTCGGCGCTCTTGCGGCACGCGACGTCGCGGCGATCTCAGCGCAGCTCTACAACAATCTCGCGGAGGCTGCATGCGGTCATGCGCCCGAAGTGACCGAGGCGCTTCACATGATTTCGCAGTCTGAAGGAGTTTTGGGGGCGCTTGTCTCGGGAAGCGGTTCATCCGTGTTCGGAATATGCGAAGATGCTGACGCTGCCGAACGGGTCGCACAGGCGGCGAGCGCGCGACGTGGTTGGTGGGCCAGTGCGACATCGGCGTCACCGGGGGGTATCGCCGAGGTCGAATAGGGTTCTGTCTTGCGTTCGGCGTGACCTTTTCGCAGGGAAACGGCTTGCCGGCGTCGAAGAGTAGTCAACACGGTTCTGTTTTTGTGGGGGAGACGAATGGAAATCACAAAAGTAACACTGCGCCCCGTTGCGATGAACAAGGTTTGCGCGATAGCCAGCATCGTCATCGACGAAGAATTCGTCGTGCACGACCTTCGCGTGGTCAACGGCGACAAGGGTCTGTTCGTTGCCATGCCGTCCCGGAAGCTGCCCAGCGGCGAGTTCCGGGATATCTGCCATCCGATCAACACGGATGCGCGTCACATCATCCAGGATGCCGTTCTCAAGCAGTTCGACGAAGAAGGCGGGCTCGCCGCTTTCTCGGCCGCTGCGGAGGCCCTCGAGCAGGCCTGAGCCCTCGTTCTCCAGGCACGCTGTGATATACTCCCTGCGCCCGCTTCGCAACGCGTTGCGGCTTCTGAGCGTGCACAGGACATGGCGCTGGGGCGTAGCCAAGCGGCAAGGCAGGGGCCTTTGGAGCCTCCATTCGTAGGTTCGAATCCTACCGCCCCAGCCAAGCAACGACCGGGGAGATGCCCCGTATGACACGAAAGGTGCCAATGGGCGCGGCAGCACTCATCCTCGCTGCGGGCGAGGGCACCCGCATGAAGTCCTCGCTTCCGAAGGTCGCTCACCGCATCCTCGGCGTGCCACTCGTGCGCTACGTCGTCGATGCCGCTCACGACGCCGGATGCGATCGCGTCGTGGTCGTGACCGGACACGGTGCGGAGATAGTCGAGGCGCTTCTTGATGGCGAGACGTGCGTCCGGCAGGAGCAGCAGCTCGGAACCGGGCACGCTGTCATGTGCGCGGAAGCTGCGCTTGAGGGCGTCTCAGGCTCGCTCGTGGTGCTTTCGGGAGACTCGCCGCTGCTGCGGTCATCGACCATCGCCCGTCTCGTCGAGGCGCGCGAGACGTCGCGCGCGGCCGCTGTCGTGCTCACCACGACCCTCGATGATCCCACAGGCTACGGCCGCATCGTGCGCGATGATGAGGGGGTCCTCTCGGCGATCGTGGAGCACAAGGACCTTGAGCCCTCGCAGCTTGGCATCGCCGAAGTCAACACCGGCACCTACTGCTTTGACGCAGGGGTGCTCTTCGAGCATCTCAATCGTCTTGGCAACGCCAATGCGCAGGGCGAGTACTACCTCACCGATATGATCGCCCTCTTCCGGGCCGAGGGGCTTCTGGTCGGCGATGTCTCCACCGACGACCCGCTTGAGACGCTTGGCGTGAACAGTCGCGTGCAACTCGCCGAGGCAGCGAAAGTGCTGCAGCGCCGCATCAACCGCGAGCACATGCTCGCTGGCGTCACGATGACCGATCCGGACCTGGTGTGGATCGCGCCGACCGTCACGCTCGGGCGTGACGTCGTGCTCGAGCCGATGACGACGCTTACGGGTACCACCTCGGTGGCGGACGACTGCATCATCGGGCCGGACACGCGAATCGCTGACTCTACGGTTGGCCTTCGAGCTATCGTGGACTCTTCTGTCGTGCTCGGTTCGGTCGTTGGCGACGATGCGTCTGTAGGGCCGAGGGCGTACCTGCGTCCCGGAACCGTGCTTGAGGCTCGTGCGCGCGCTGGGACGAGCGTCGAGATCAAGAACAGTGTGGTCGGCGAGGGGTCAAAGGTCCCCCACCTGTCATACATCGGCGATGCGACTATCGGAAAAGGCGTCAACGTGGGAGCGGGTACGATAACCTGTAACTACGACGGTGCACGCAAGCACCGGACGATGATCGGGGACGGTGCTTTCATCGGTTCTGACACGATGCTGGTAGCGCCGGTCACGATCGGCGAGGGCGCCATAACGGGTGCCGGCAGCGCGATCGCGAAGGATGTGCCCGCAGGAGCCCTCGGAATCGAGCGCTGCGAGCAGAAGAACGTGGACGGATGGGCGGCCCGTAAGAAGGCCGGACGAGGCACTGACGACCAGTAAGGGAGCGACCGGATCATGACCGGAAGCGGGAAGCGTTTGATGGTGTTTGCCGGCTCGCACAACCGCGAGCTCTCTGAAGGCATCGTGAAGCACCTGGGAATCGAGCTTGGCAACATCAAGCTGAGCCACTTCGCCAATGGCGAGATCTACGTCAGGTACCTTGAGAGCGTCCGCGGCGCCGATGTCTTCATCGTTCAGTCGATGACGCAGCCGGTCAACGCTTCGATCATGGAGCTTCTCATCATGATCGACGCCGCTAAGCGAGCGAGCGCGCGTACGATCACAGCGGTCATTCCGCACTACGCATACGCCCGGCAGGACAAGAAGTCAGCCGCGCGTGAGCCGATCACGGCCAAGCTCGTGGCCGACCTGCTCGCAACAGCGGGCGTCGATCGCGTCATCGCGATGGACCTTCACCAGGGCCAGATCCAGGGTTTCTTCAATCAGCCGGTCAACCACCTCACGGCCCTGCCGATCCTCGCTGACTACTTCGAGAGCCTCCACCTCGACAACCTTGCTGTGGTTTCGCCTGACGTCGGCCGCGTGAAGGCCGGCAAGAAGCTCGCGGATATGCTCGGCGCAAGCCTCGCG
This sequence comes from uncultured Coriobacteriaceae bacterium, assembly GCA_964527045.1. GTDB lineage: Bacteria > Actinomycetota > Coriobacteriia > Anaerosomatales > Anaerosomataceae > UBA2286. The sequence goes on from CAZGNF010000063.1 coordinate 11,138, forward strand.
ATCATGCACAAGGGTCGTCCCGAGCACAACGTTGCCGAGATTACCCACGTCATCGGTGAGGTTGAAGGCAAGACCTGCATCGTGGCAGATGACATGATCGACACCGCCGGTTCGGTGACAGAAGGCGCGAAGGCACTCATCAACAAGGGTGCCAAGGAAGTCTACGTCGCCGCGACACACGGCATCTTCTCGCCGCCGGCCTACGAACGGATCGACTCGGCCCCAATCAAGGAGGTCGTGATCACCAATACGCTTGAGATTCCCGAGGAGCGCCGTCACGGCAAGATCCACCTGCTGTCGGTAGCGCCACTCTTCGCTCACGCGATCTCCAACGTGTACAACGATGAGTCAGTCTCCGAACTGTTCGATCCGGACTTCCAGCTGTAATGCATCACACTCCGCGGAAAACCGCGTAGTGAACGAGCGAAGGGACGCACGTCATGACTGAGACTATCGAGA
>CAZGNF010000064.1:0-11584 GCA_964527045.1 uncultured Coriobacteriaceae bacterium
ACGATACGCACGAGATCCCTGTCGCGCCCTGCCTCAAGGCGCACCGTGCCCTTGCGAGGCTTGCCTGCGGCAACGCGCTCCTCCTCTGGCTCGATGCCGTGGTCGAGCGCATTTCGCAGAAGGTGAACGATCGGGTCGCCGATCTCGTCGAGGACGGTGCGGTCCAACTCGATGTCGAGCCCGCCCATCTCGAATGCGACAGAACGCCCCAGGTCACGCGCAAGATCACGCACCATCCTCGGGAAACGATTGAAGATGTTGCCGACCGGCACCATGCGCGTCTGCATGACCTCGTGCTGCAGCTCCGCGCTGATCTGCTCGAGCGCCGAGAGGGTCTCGGCCAGGTCTGCCGAACCGAGATCACGCGCCAGTCGGTCGAGTCGCGACCGGATGATGACGAGTTCACCGACGAGATTGACCATGCTGTCGAGATGTCCGATCGACACGCGCACCGTCTGCGTCTCGGCGATCTTGGGCACCGACTTGCGCGGGCGCTCCTCGGCAGGGCGCACCTCGACGACTACTACAGCAGGTGGCTCTTCAGTCGCGACCTCGACTGCCTCGACTTCGCTGATCGCGCTGACCGCTCCGACGATCGACGCTTCGTCCGCGCGAGTACGGACGATGACCGAGAACGCGCGATCGAACGCTTCGTCTTCGATTTCCCGCGCGGTTGGTTCGGTCTCCACGACCGTGCCCATGTGCCCGAGTCGTTTGATTGCCATGTACGCGCGAACCGCCTTGAGCACGCACGTCTCGTTCAGCGTGATTCGCACGCGGTAGAGCGTTCCGCCATCGGCGGACGGTGCCGACGCGGGCTGCGCGCCTTCGACGGCAGCGGCGGTGGGAGGTTCTGCGGTTGCGCCCGATTCCGTCCGGGCCACGATTGCGGCCACGAGCTCCGACACATCAACGGCGGCGTTACCCGACGACTCATCATCTATCAGCTCTTTCACGGCATCGACCGCGCGCAACATCAAGTCGATGAGTGAGGAATCCGCCGCCTGCTCGCGCTTGCGCACGGTGTCCATGAGGCTTTCCATGGTGTGCGTGAGCTCGGCGGTTCTCGTGTAGCCCATCGTCGCGGACATCCCCTTGAGACTATGGGCGCCGCGAAACACCGTCTCTACCGGCTCAAGGTCGTTCGGATTGCCTTCAAGCGCAAGAAGGCCCTCGGTTATCGCCTGCACGTACTCGGCGCTCTCCGAGAGGAACACATCCTTGTATGCGGACATGTCGTCGCTCACAGCACGACCCCCTCTCTCATCGTGCGCCGGATCTCGGCGGCTACGCGCGTCAACGGCACGATCCGATCCGCGGCTCCAAGTCGCGCGGCAGAACCCGGCATTCCCCACACGACGCTGGATCCTTCGTCTTGCACGATCGTATCGCCGCCGGCGGCATGGATCGCCTTGAGTCCCTGAGCGCCATCGCTCCCCATCCCGGTGAGGATCACGCCGACGGCCCGGGGGCCGAACGTGGATGCGACGGTCTGGAATAGCGGGTCGGCCGCTGGGCGAACACCATGCGTGGGCGGCGTGTCGACTAGCTGTATCCGCGGTCGCTTCGAACCTTCGACGATCATGTGCGTGCCATGCGGCGCGATGTACGCCGAGCCACCCTCAAGCACCATGCCGTTGCGGCCTTCGAGGACGTGGATATCCGTCACCTTGCCAAGACGACGCGCGAGCGACGCTGTGAATCCGGCAGGAAGATGCTGCACGACGACGTATGCGCACGGCAGCGATCGAGTGAGACCCGAGAACACGAGTTCGAGCGCCGGTGGTCCACCGGTGGACGAAGCAAACGCGACCACTCGTTCAAGGGCCGGCGCGGCTCCGCCGGCCTGTCGGGCCCCGCCTGGCGTCTTCGCTCCACTGATCGACTCGATCGGACCGGCTTCAGGTACGCCATGCGCCATGCGCCGCTCGGGGTTCACACGATAGGCGGTCTTGATCTTCTTGATGACGAGCTCTGACAACTCTGACAAAGAGGTGGCGAACCCTGCGCGTGGCTTGGCGATGAAATCGACGGCTCCAAGCGCAAGTGCCTGGTATGTGGTGTCCGGGTCATCGACGCCGCTCAGCATGACGACACGAGCGTGCGAACCGCGTATCAGGTGAGGGAGCGCCTCGATGCCGCTCAGCTCTGGCATCTCGATGTCGAGCGTGATGACATCCGGATCGAGCACGCCCGCCTTCTCGATCGCCTCCACACCGGTCTTCGCCGAACCGACGACCTCGATGCGGGGATCCACGCTTAACGCGCGGGTCAGCATCTGGCGTATCAGCGCCGAGTCATCGACGATGAGAACCTTGATGATCGGAGACATGGCCGCCTCAGCAGCGCGGCGTGGACTGCAAGCACTTCTTGACGGTCTCCAGCACCTTCGTGGGCTGGAACGGCTTCACAAGGAAGTCCATCGCCCCCGACTCGAGCGCCTCGACGATCATGCGCTGCTGCCCCATCGCGCTCACGATGAGCACGCGCGCGGTCGGGTCGGTACCCCTGATCTCGCGAAGTGCATCGAGGCCGCTCATCTCGGGCATCGTGATGTCCATCGTTACCAGATCAGGGTGGATCTCGGCGTACTTCTCAACCGCGTCACGACCGTTGACTGCCTCGTGGATCACGTATCCTTCTTTGGCAAGGATGTCGCGGATCATCATGCGCATGAACGCAGCGTCGTCAACGACGAGCACCGTCTTAGACATCAGCTTGCGCCTCCTCTGTTGCGATGGGCATGCCGTACGAGACCCGGGGCAGCGCCTTCTCGGGATCGAGCAGGATCACAAGGCGCTCTCCGTGGTTAGCGACCCCTTCGAACGCCTCGGCGGTGTCGGGAGAAAGCGTGGCAACGGGCGTCGGCATGATGGCCTCGACGGGGAACGTCGCAACCTCATGCGCAGAGTCGACCGCAAGCCCCACGAGGCCGGAGTCGCCTTCAGCCACTACGATGCGCGAAAGCGCGGTTATCACATGTGGCGTGCCGAGCAGACGCTGCGAGAGATCGATGACGGGGATGACCTGTCCGCGAAGGTTGATGACACCCTCGACCATCTCGGGTGCATGCGGAACCGGCGTGGGCGCCTCGTAGCGGATGATGCTTTGCACACGCTCAATCGGCAGCCCGTACTCCTCGGTTCCAAGATGGAAGAGTACGTACTGTCGATAGCCGGCGCCGAGTGTGGCTTCCACTCCGGGACCTTCCTAGTCGACCTGGAACATGTGCACGGAATCTTCCAGGCGACGCGCCATCTCGGCGAGTTCCTGTGCCGAGGAGGAGATCTCCTCCATGCACGCTGTCTGCTGTTCCGCCGCGGCCGCGGTCTCCTCTGCTGAGGCTGCGTTCTCCTCGACGACCGCCGCGATATCATGCATAGCACGATCGACGTCGACGGTGCGCTGTGCCTGGCCGGACATCGCCGCGGCGATCTCCTCGGCCAGCGTCGCTGTACGGGTGACGGCCTCGGTGATCTGACGGAGCGCGTCGCCGGATCTTCCAACGACCTCGGTGCCCGTTGCGACCTCTTCGGTACCGATCTGCATGTACTTGAGCGCCTTGGCGGTCTCCGTCTGCACGTCCTTGATCAGGTCACCGATCTGCTCGGCTGCCTTGCCGGAGCCCTCCGCGAGCTTGCGGACTTCCTCGGCCACGACCGAGAATCCGCGTCCGGACTCGCCGGCACGCGCTGCCTCGATGGCCGCGTTAAGCGAAAGCAGATTGGTCTGGTCGGCGATCGACGTGATGACATCCACGATGTTGCCGATCTCGACGGAGCGGCGGCCGAGCACTTCGACCGAAACCGCCAGCGTCTCGATTGCCTGGCGAACCTCGGCGATCTTTCGGATCGCCTCATCGGTGGCGGCCTCACCGAGCACGGCGGCCTTCGCGGCCTCTTCGCTCGTCTTGCTCGCTTCGTCGACCCGCCGGGCGACTTCACCGACGGTCTTGGTCATCGATTCGATTGCCGAGGAGGTCTCCTCAACCTTACGGGACTGCAACTCGGCGCCGTGCGCGATCTGCTGCACGGACGACGAGATCTCCATCGAAGACGAGTTGATCTCCTCTGATGATGCGGAGAGCTGCGTCGCTGCATTCGTGACCGACTCGGCCGAGCGACGCACGTTTCCCGCGATATCAGACAAGGAGGCGATGAGGTTGTTGCATTCCTCGGCAAGAATGCCGATCTCGTCCTGACGGACAACGGTAGCGCGAACGGTAAGGTCTCCGTTCCCGGCTTCGATCATCGTCCCGCCAAGGTCACGGAGCGGCTCGAGAACGCGGCGCTTGAATACCATTCGCCAGGCGAACGATCCGGGAATCGCGCAGATGCCCATGGCCAAGGCACCCACGACGGCGATGTATCCCAACTCGGCGATATCCATCTTGAGGATGAAGAGGGCGAAGGCCCCGGTGACCATCAGGCCGATGAAGACGGCCGGGCCAATGGTAAGCCATGTGTACATCGTGAACGTGAAGGACAATCCCCGCTTGACCGAGCTACTGCGGTATTCCTTCTGCATCCTGCGGTCCCCTCCTCGAATGCCTGCGGTGACCTGCTGGGTCACCCTGACAACAATAGCAGAAGCCTCGTGCTCAGAGCAGCTTCAGCGGCTTGCGATAGATGCGCTCGCGCCCGCTGATCAACTCGTAGTCGTGCTCGACTTGCGGACCGATGCGTTCGCTTCTGCCAAGCACCAGGTAACCGCCCCGGGCGAGCGCGGACCAGAACACCCCGAGGACCCGTTCCTGCTCCTCACGGTTAAAGTAGATGAACACATTCCGGCAGAAGATCACATCCACTACATGTATCGGCTTGTCTTCGAACAGGTTCAAGTATTCGAACTTGCAGAGCCGCGTGACCGCCGGCTTGATGGCGAAGTGATCCCCATGCACGTCAAGGTACTTCTGCTGGTCAGCGCGGGGGATCTGATCGATGAGCGAGAGGTCGTACTCCGCGCGTCGGGCGACGGCAAGCGCATTGCGATCGAGGTCGGTGCCCAGGATCGTCAACAGGAAGTCACTCGCCTTCGGCTCCATCGCCGAGAGGAACGACATCGCCAGAGAGTACGGCTCTTGCCCCGTGGCACACCCTGCAGACCACACACGGATCATCCGCTGATGGCGTGCCGCCTTATCTGCGAGCAGCTTCGGTAGGATGTCCTTGCGGAAGAGGTCGAACACCGTTGGATCCCGGAAGAACTGAGTCACGTTGATCGTGAGCGTATCGAGCAGCTTCGCGTACTCCTCCGGATGCTCGTCGAGGTACGTGGCGTACTGGCGATACGTGTGGAGATTCAAAGCGTGGAGACGCGCCGCGAGGCGGCGTTCCACGTAGCGGGGCCGATACTGGGCCATGTCGAGGCCACGCTCAGCGTGCACCTTCTCGAGGAGACGCGTCAGGTTACCCCTGTACACCGCGTCAGCCTGTCGGCCTTCCATCCTACCCCCCGGTTGTACGTATGTGTCGTCGCCATTGTAGAATATGCGGCAACCACTCGGCAGAACGATCTGCGCGCAAGGAGCCACCATGTCCAGGACCTCAAAGCCCGTCCGCATACTCGCATCATTCCTGGCACTCGTTCTGTTCGCCCTGGCAGGGGGAACCGCCTTTGCCGTGGCCGACGACTTCGCAGCACGCGAGATCCTGCCGACGGGCGCCTCTATCGAAGGACAGCCGCTCGGCGGACTCACCCGTGCTGAGGCGCTCGACGTCGTTCGTGAGAAGGTCGCCAAGCCGCTCTCGGAGCCGCTGACCGTCACGCACGGCGGCGAATCGTTCACACTCGATGCAGCGTCGATGATCACTGTGAACGTCGAAGGCATGGTTGCAGCGGCGTTCGAACCTAAAGCGACCGCGTCGCTTACCTCCCGGGTGACCGCCCGCGTGCTGGACCAGCAGACGGGGGCTGCGGTGGAGCCCGAGATCGCAGTCGACCAGGCCGCGCTCGACGCGTGGATCTCGGATGTTGCATCGAAGATCGACACGGCTCCCGCTGACGCGTCGATGGCCGTTGTGGACTCAGCTCTCAAGACCGTCGCTGCCCGCGACGGCAAGAAGGTTGATCAGACCGCCGCCGCAACCGCGATCGTCGCGGCGCTCACAAACGGCGATAAGCAGGTGGAGCTCCCCGTTTCGATCACGTCGCCTGCAGTGACCGAGGCGGACCTCGGTCCGACCATCCTCGTTGATCGCTCCGCCCGCAAGCTCTACCTGTACGATCACGGCTCGCTGCTCAAGACGTACGGCGTGGCAGTCGGCACCCCCGGATACCCGACACCGATCGGCAACTTCGAGATCGTGTTGAAGCGGTATCGCCCCACCTGGAGCAATCCCGGCTCTGCCTGGGCGAAAGACATGCCGGCCTACATCGGCCCCGGACCGGGCAACCCTCTCGGCACGCGTGCTCTCAACATCAACTATCCGGGAATCCGCATCCACGGGACCTCGAATAACGGCTCGATCGGCACCGCGGCATCGCATGGCTGCATGCGCATGCACATGTGGGACATCGAGGACCTCTACGACCGCGTCGAGGTCGGGACCAAGGTCTACATCATCCGCTAGCGGACGCGGTCGAGCATCTCGACGCGCACGGTCCACGCGGCTCCCGCGGCGGTCAGCGCCGACTCGGCGTCGGTCACCGATGCTTCCGGCACGCGGAGCGCGATGCCGCAAAGCGCGCCCAGACTCTTGGGTGTGGGAATCGTGATGTGCATGACGTCTGCAGCGAGCAGCGTTCGCTCCCCCACGAGCGCATCGTGCGTGGTCGCGAATCCGTAGACAACGAATGGCGCCATCTCGCTCACGCACATACCTCGTTCATCGCTCGGACGGCGAGTTCGATGTCATTCTCGGTGATACCGAAGCCGACTCCGAATCGGAGCGCTCCGCATTCGGCCGTCCCGGCAGTCGCATGGGCCCACGGCGCGCAATGCAGTCCTGCGCGCACGGCGATCCCGTACCGCGAGTCGAGCTCGAACGCGATGCGATCCGCATCCACGCGGTCGTGCACGACGCTCACGACCGGCACACGCTCCTCGGCGGGAGGTGGACCGAGAACCCGAAGACCCGGTATCTCGAGGAGCTGCTCGTAGAGCAATCTGGTTAGGCGACGCTCCTCGGCACGGATGCTGTCGCCTTCCGCAAGGAGAAACCGTGCGGCGGCGCCAAGACCGGCGATGCCGGGCGTGTTGGGAGTCCCCGCTTCGTAGCGATCGGGACGCGATGTGGGCTGCACGGCTTCCTCCGAGTTGGAGCCGCCGCCGCCCTGAGTAAGCTCGGTCGCGTCCACGCCCGGCGCAAGGTAGAGCACGCCGACGCCCTGCGGGCCGAGCAATCCCTTGTGGCCCGATGCCGCATACGCGTCCGCACGAAGGGCTGTGAGGTCCAGCTTGAGATGCCCGGCACCCTGCGCTCCGTCGACGATCAGGTAGGCCCCGGCTTCATGTGCGATGTCCGCAAGGTCCCCCACGGGCTGGATCGTGCCGAGCACGTTCGAGGCATGCTGGCAGACGACCGCGCGCGTGGGCGCCTCGGCGAGTGCACGCTCCACATCGTCGGGATCGATGCGACCGGCATCGTCACCCTGCACGACGTCGACGCGAACTCCCGCCGCCGCAAGTGCATGCAGAGGGCGCGCCACAGCGTTATGCTCGGTCGACCCCACCACGACTCTGTCGCCCCGGCGGAGCAGTCCTTTGAGCGCCAGGTTGAGTCCTGCAGTACAACCCGGAACGAATGCGACGTCTCGCGGATCCTTCACGCCGAGCAGGGCGGCAACATCGGTGCGTGCCTCAAGGATGAGCCGAGATGCCGCGAGCGCTATCGTGTGAGCCGAGCGACCCGGGTTACCGCCGGCCTCGGTCAGCGCGTGAACGACCGCGTCAACCACCGGCTGTGGCTTGGGCCACGAGGTTGCGGCATGGTCGAAGTAGGTGATGTGCCTCATTGTGCCGTGCTCACCCGTGCCCGCCGCCGGCGATCATGGCGACCGCATGCTCGAGTTGGTCGGCGACGATCTCGAACGACTCCCGCGCGGCCTTCTCGCTGCCCGGGAAGTTGATGATGAGGGTGCGACCCCTGAGCGCGGCCACACCTCGTGACAGCATGGCGCGCTTGGTGATGCGCATGCTCTCCGCACGAAGCGCCTCGGCGATGCCCGGGACTTCGCGATCGGCGTGCGATAGCGTCGCCTCGGGGCAGACATCGCGTGGCCCAAGGCCGGTGCCGCCCGTAGTGAGCAAGATGTCGACTTCATCGACGTCAGCCATCTCGATGATGGCATTGGCGATCGTCTCGTGATCGTCCGGCACGACATGGTACGACGCGACGAACCAGTCGCGTGCCTGGGCGAGTTCGATCAGCGCCTTCCCGGACGTATCCTCAGCTGTCCCCGCCGAACGTGTGTCCGAGCAGGTCAGGACTCCGATACGGATCTCGTGCATGTACCCTCCCCGAGTGACTCGACGACGATCGCGTCGCCGGTCTTAACCGTACCACCTCGATGCACGACCGCAAAAATCCCTTCCTTGGGCATCACGCAGTCGCCAGCCTGGTAGTAGATGGCGCACTTGTTGTGGCAGACCTTGCCGATCTGCGAGATCTCAACGACCGCCTCGTCGCCGATGTTCACGATGCTGCCCACGGGAAGCGCAAGCAGATCGATGTCAACGGTCGTGATGTTCTCGGCGAAGTCGCCCGCCGCCACATCGAGGCCCTTGGCGACCATCTTGTCGATCGATTCCTGCGCGAGCAGACTCACCTGTCGATGCCAGTCGCCCGCGTGCGCATCGTTCTCGAAGCCGTGGTCCACGCGCAAGACACCTTCGGTGCCACGCGTCTTGCGAACCGTCTTCTTCTCCGAGAGATTCACCGAGGTCACGGTGCCCGGTCCGGGAAGGGTGGCGTTCTCGCTCATCAGACGTCCTCTCGCAGGTAATGGCCGGACTTCCCGCCCTCTTTCTCGAGCAACTTCACATCCGAGACGACCATCCCCCGGTCGACCGCCTTGCACATGTCGTAGATCGTGAGCGCTGCGACCGATGCGGCCGTAAGCGCCTCCATCTCGACGCCGGTCTTGCCGTCGGTCTCGGCCACCGCGGTGATGCGCACGGAGCTATCGAGGGGCTCCAGATCCACACTCACATGTGTGAGCGAAAGCGGATGGCACATGGGGACGAGGTCGGACGTACGCTTAGCAGCCATGATGCCCGCGACACGAGCGACCGCGAACACATCGCCCTTGGGCGCTCGACCCTCCACGATCATCGCAAGCGTGGCCGGCAGCATCGTAACGACCGCCGAGGCGACCGCGCGGCGGTGCGTGACGGCCTTCTCGGCCACATCGACCATGCGGGCGGCGCCGTGCTCGTCGAGATGCGTGAGCCGCGGAGCATCGTCCATGTCACCCTCCGATCTGAGACATGCGCCTAACAGTGCCTACGCGCATGTTGTGGCTTTCGGGCTTAGCCGCGAGGGCTTCCTGTATGAGTTCGCGGACATCGGCCTGGGTTCCTGTACGAAGCACGCTTCGAGCGTCAAGTTCATCGTCGCTGAAGAGACACGTCCGCAGCCGGCCGTCCGCCGTGAGCCGCAGGCGGTTGCACTCCCCGCAGAAATGGTGCGAGAGCGGAGAGATCACGCCGAGCGTGCCGGGCGCACCCGGGAAGCGGTAATAGTGCGCGGGACCCCAACCACCGGGAGCATCATCGCGGGAGACTGCCTGCAGCTCGCCGAACCCGGCAGCCGCACCTTCAGCAGTCAGCAGCGCCAGCGTCTCGTCCGAGGGGACGTGGTCCGCCTCGGACCAGCCCTCGCCCTCGGCCGATGCGCAGGCGACGCCTTCCTCGGCTCCGCCGACAGGCATGTACTCGATGAAGCGTACATGCACCGGGCGGTCGAGCGTCATGCGCGCAAAGCCGAGCAGGTCCTGCTCGAGACTGCGCACCACGACGACGTTGATCTTGACGGGCGCCATACCGGCTTCGAAGGCGGCTTCGATGCCCGCGAGTGCGTCTTCAAGCTTGCCGCCACGCGTGATGTTCGTATAGACGTCAGGATCCAGCGTGTCGAGCGAGATGTTCACTCGGGTCAGTCCAGCCGCAACCAGGTCGTGTGCGTACTTGGGCAAGAGCGTGCCGTTCGTGGTGATGGCGATCGATTCGATGCCCGTGACCGCCCGCAGGCGACGCACGTGCTCGACGATGCCTGCACGGACGAGCGGCTCACCGCCGGTGAGGCGGATCTTCGAGATGCCCTCGCCCGCAGCCACTGCCGCGAAGCGCTCGATCTCCTCCCATGAGAGGATCTCGTCGTGCGCCTTCCATGGCACACCATCGGCGGGCATGCAGTAGACACACCGCAGGTTGCAGCGGTCGGTCACGCTGATGCGCAGGTAGTCGATCCTACGGCCGTGCGAATCAGTCGCCATTGCGGGCCTCTCCTTGCGGGTCGCCCGCATCGCCGAGGAATCGCTCTTCGATGAGCGCGGCGAGCGCTACCGCGTCGCCGAGCCCAAAGAGCGGCACGCCCTCGGGATGCAGGTCGGGATTGTCGGTCACAAGCGCGAAGAGCTCATCGGGCTCGCTGATCATCTCGTCCGAGCGCGCCAGCCGCGTGATCTCGATCCGCACATTGCCTGCACGCTTGAAGCCCTCGGTGAGCAGGATGTCGCAACCGCCCGCGACCGCCTCGGCGGCTATCTCGGCGAGCGAGCGCTCCGCATCCACGGCGCGAACCACCGCGAACTGCGTGGGCGAGGAGATCATCGTGACGCGCGAGCCCGCACGGGCATGGCGCCACGAGTCCTTGCCGGGCTGATCGATGTCCACCTCATGCACGTGGTGCTTGCACGTGGCAACGCGCCACCCGCGCGCCGTGAGCGCACGTATGAGTCCCTCCATGAGCGTCGTCTTGCCGGAGTCGCTCTTGCCGACTACCGAGACAACAGGGATGCCGGCCCCTTCGCTCATCCTAGAAGCAGCCCAGGTCGCAGTTCTTGACCTTGATGCCAGCCTCGTCGGCTGCAGCACCGGCGACCTTGTACGCAACGCCGAACGACTCGGCGAGCTTGCGCAGCACGGGGCAGGTGATACGGCCGTCGACAGCCGCCGCCTTTACGGCTTCGGCGAGTTCGGGTGTGATCTGACCGGACCAACGCGGATCCACGGTCTTGGGGGTGTCACTGCTCATTCTGAGCCCTCCTTGCGATCGATACGGATACATTCTGCCGTCGCGCCTGCGGGGAAGAAGGACTCCCCCTCCGGCAGGACCAGCAGGCAGTTCGCGTGGTGCATGGACGTCAGCATCGCGGAAGACTGCGCACCGGACAGAGCAGCAACGTACGTGCCGTCGGGCTGTCGGGTCGCCCGCGCCCTGAGGAAGTAGCGACGGTCCGGCTTCTTCTTGATGTCGTGTGTGAGCACCACTGTGTGTCTTGGCCGGTCAAGGGCTGTGTGACCGGCCATCTTGAGGACGACCGGGCGAACGAAGAGCTCGAAACCGACCATGGTGGACGTAGGATTGCCCGGTCGTCCTCAAGATGGCCGGTCACACAGCCCTTGACCGGCCAAGACACA
>CAZGNF010000065.1:0-11532 GCA_964527045.1 uncultured Coriobacteriaceae bacterium
TCATTGGCTCCGCCATCGGCAAGCACCGCATGGCACCACAGATCTCACCCAAGAAGTCGTGGGAGGGGTTCTTCGCGGGCACGCTCTTCACCACCGCGGTGTGGGCGGCCGTGTACTTCGTCGCTGACACAGGGCTGTCGCTCGGTTGGCTCATCCTTGTCGGCCTCGCCGCATCGATCGCTGCAGTCGTTGGCGATCTGGCCGAGTCACGGCTCAAGCGTGAGGCCCACGTGAAGGACTCCAGCGCATGGCTGCCGGGTCACGGTGGCTTCCTCGACCGCTTCGACAGCATGGTGCTTGTCTCAATCGTCACCTACTACATGCTTGTATTCGCGGGTGCGAAGTGACCTCCCCACTGAAGGTCGCCATCCTCGGATCGACAGGCTCTATCGGACGCCAGGCCCTTGATGTGGTCGCCAGATTCCCTGAACGCGTGCAGGTGGTTGCTCTTGCCGCAGGAGCCAACGCCAGCCTGCTTGCCGAGCAGGCGGCGACCTTCGGCGTTCGGCACGTCGCGATCGCGGAACCCGCGCTTGTCGACACGCTCACTGCCGAGCTTCCCTCGGTGACGGTCTCAGGTGGAGCGGCTGCAGTCGTTGAACTCGCCACGCTGCCTGACGTAGACCTCGTCCTCAACGCGCTCGTTGGCGCCGCCGGACTGCGCGCCTCGGTCGCCACGCTCGCCGCAGGCAAGCGCCTCGCCCTTGCCAACAAGGAGTCGCTCGTCGTCGGAGGCGAGCTCGTCACCTCGCTTGCAACGTACCCGAACGCGCTCATCCCCGTGGACAGCGAGCACTCGGCTATCTTCCAGTGTCTGCTCGGCGAGCCTGCTGAGAATGTCTCGCGCATCTGGCTGACCGCGTCGGGCGGACCATTCCGTGGTCGCGACAGCGCTTCGCTCGAGCGCGTGACCGTGGCCGAGGCGCTGGCGCATCCTCGCTGGACGATGGGGCCCAAGATCACCATCGACTCCTCGACGCTCATGAACAAAGGCCTCGAGGCCATCGAGGCGCACCACTTGTTCGGCGTCGACTACGACTCGATTCGCATCGTCGTGCACCCACAGTCGTGCGTGCACTCGATGGTGGAGTACGCCGACGGCTCGGTGAAGGCGCACCTCGGCGCGACCGATATGCGGATCCCGATCCAGTATGCATTGAGCCATCCGGCGCGATGGGACTCGCCCTTGGCGCCGGTGGATTTCGCTGCCCTCGGACGACTGGACTTCGAGGAGCCCGACTACGAAGCGTTCCCCGCGCTGTCGCTTGCGCTTGAAGCGGGCAGGCTGGGCGGGACGATGCCTGCGGCCATGAACGCCGCTAATGAAGTCGCCGTTGCGGCGTTCCTTCGCGGCGATGCTGGATTCATGGATATCCCACGGGTGGTAGAAACCGTGATGAGCGCACATGCCGAGCAGCCCCTCGAGAGCATCGAGCAGGTGGAGGCGGTGGATGAGTGGGCGCGTGCCACCGCCGCAGGAGCGCTCTGACCCACGCGTGGCTCACGGTTTGCTCAGTGAACACGCACAGATGATCACTGCGGATGAAGGCGGTTTGTATGGGCGCGGTTCTCAGCACCATGGATGTCGTATTCTGGGGAATCCTCACGTTCTCGATCCTTGTCGTGCTCCACGAGGGCGGTCACTTCCTTGCGGCCCGCGCGTTTGGTGTGAAGGTCCACGAGTTCATGATCGGGCTCCCCGGACCGGCTTTGCGCCTGAAGACGAAGAACATGACCTGGGGCATCACCGCGATCCCGCTTGGCGGCTACGTACGCATCGCTGGCATGGAGCCCGGAGCCGAGGATGAGTTGCTCGGCAGTGCGCTGCACGGGATCGCCACAGCAGGGAAGCTCGATGCCGCGGACCTCTCACGCGTTCTGGAGATCCCGCGGGACCGTGCTGCTGCGCTCCTCACGACGCTCGAAGACTGGGCGGCGATCGTGCCGGTCGACGAACTCGCGTACGAGCCCGCCCCGAGCGTGGACCGCACCGCCGACGCCACCACGATGCTTGATGCCGCACGCTCGATCACCTATCGCGGGCTCAAGACCTGGAAGCGCATCACCGTACTCGTCTCTGGCGTGGCGGTCAATCTGCTCACCGCGATTCTCGTGTTCACGATCGTGCTGTCCACATTCGGCACGTATCGGGCGTCGCAGAGCTTCGCCACGATCGAGCCGGGCTCACCTGCAGCCGTCGCTGGACTCCGGGCCGGCGATACGCTCGTCTCGCTCGACGGACAGCCCCTCGGCTCGTGGGAGGAGTTCCTCACCGCGATGGGTGCCACCGAGGCCGGCCAGACCGTCACCATCCGCGTCACACGCGACGGGACACCGGTCACCACGACCGTGACGCTGACCGGGAAGGACGGCCACGGGTTCCTCGGCGTGGGTCCGGGAGCCGAGAAGGTCAAGTACACGGTCCTCCAGGCAGCGGGTCAGGCGTTCACGTTCACCGGCATGGTCTTCGCCGCGATCGTGAACTTCTTCAACCCGTCGCAGTTCCAACAGTCAGTCCAGGGATCGCGCGGCGTCGTCGGCATCGCCGTGATGGCCGCGGATGCCGCGAAGGCCGGACCGCTCGATTACGCCTGGCTCATCGCCTTGCTGTCGCTCTCGCTCGGCGCGATGAACATCCTTCCTATTCCGCCACTCGATGGCGGTAAAGTCGCGGTGGAGATCATCGAGCGCATCGCAGGACGTCCGCTCGGGCGTCGCTTCTCGCTTGCGGTGAGCGCGGCCGGCGCCCTGCTGCTGTTCTCGCTTATCGGATACCTTATGTATGCCGACGTGATGCGGCTCGTCCGCTAACGCACCGAACGACGGGGGAGTGGACATGATCGAGCGCCGTCAGACCCGCCAGGTCGAAGTCGGCAGCGTGAAGGTCGGTGGCGGCGCGCCCATCGCGGTGCAGTCGATGACGAATACCGACACACGCGACTCGCAGGCGACCCTTGCGCAGATCGCGCGCCTTGCCGAGGCGGGCTGCGAGATCGTGCGCGTTGCGATTCCGCACGCCGACGCGCTCCCCGGCTTTGGCGAGATCTGCTCGGCAAGCGCGCTGCCGGTGGTGGCGGACATCCACTTCGACCACCGCCTGGCGATCGAAGCGGTGCGTCTCGGCGCGGCGAAGCTCCGCATCAATCCCGGCAACATCGGCTCGCTCGAACGCGTCGACGCCGTCATCGAGGCAGCGGGGGAGGCCGGCATCCCGGTCCGCATCGGCGTCAACGCCGGGTCGCTTGCAACCGAGTACGAAGACCGCGACTGGCCGCTGGCCGAGAAGCTCTTCGCGAGCGCCGTCTCCTTCTGCGAGCACATTGCCAGCCGCGACTTCGAGAACCTGGTCGTCTCGGCGAAAGCATCGTCGGTGAACGCGACTGTTGACGCATACCGACTGCTGGCAAACGCATTGCCGTACCCGCTGCACATCGGCGTGACCGAGGCAGGTACGAGTCTCTCGGGCACCGTGAAGTCGTCTGTGGGACTCGGCATCCTGCTTGCCGAAGGCATCGGCGACACGCTGCGCGTCTCACTCACCGCGGACCCTGCCGAGGAGGTCACGGTCGGCTGGGAGATCCTGGCCGCACTCGACATCCGACGCCGCGGTCCGGAGCTGGTGAGCTGCCCCACGTGTGGTCGCTGTGAGGTCGACATGGTGCCGATCGCTCAGGAGGTCGAGCGTCGACTGCGGGCCATGCGCACGCCGGTGAAAGTCGCGGTCATGGGCTGCGCCGTCAATGGCCCCGGCGAGGCTCGCGACGCCGACGTGGGAATCGCCTCGGGCAAGGGTGTCGGTCTGCTCTTCCGACATGGTGAAGTCATCCGCAAAGTCCCCGAGGCCGAAATCGTCGACGCGCTCATGGCCGAGGTCGAAGCGCTCGATCGCGAGCTCACGGGCACGGCGGAGTAGCCGCTCGCGCGTGGCATGCACTCCCTCGGACTGCTATCCTGCTAGCGGTAGACCACAGGTTCTGGAGGGAGTCACCATGGGGGATATCGTCAGGGTTGCAATCGTCGGTGGAGGTCGCACCGGTTTTCCGCTCATCGAGGACTTCCTGAAGCGGCCGTACGTCGAGGTCATCGGAGTTGCGGACAGGAACCCGTCGAGCCCGGGCGCCAAGCTCGCGCGCGATAAGGGCATCTTCTTCACCGAGCACGCCGATGTGCTTGCTGCCAAGGCCTCGCTCATCGATGTCATCATCGAGGTCAGTGGCGATCCAAGCGTGAAGCCTGCGCTCAAGGATGCGTTCCAGGCCCAGGGCAACCGCCACACGATCATCTTGCAGGACGTCGTCGCCCGGTTGTTCGTGAGCATCATCCAGAACAGCCAGGAACTCGTGGAGTCCGTTCACCCCGAGGACGAAGGCATCGGCTAAGGCCACGTCGCACGTACGCACCGGGCGCCGGAACGTCCGGCGCCCGTTCACTATCACCACAAGGAGCACTCATGGCAGTCGCACTCAAGATGTCCGGCACATACACGCCCACACTCAAAGAGGATCCGTCCGAGGCGGAAGTCGTCTCACATCGGCTACTCCTGCGAGCGGGCATGATCCGCAAGGTCGCCGCCGGCATCTACACGTTCCTGCCGCTCGCATGGCGCTCAATCCGCAAGATCGAGCAGATCGTCCGAGAGGAGATGGAGGCGATCGGCTCGCAAGAGCTGATGCTGCCGATCGTCCAGCCGTCCGAGTTGTGGCACGAGTCGGGGCGATGGGACCTGTATGGCCCTGAGCTGGCCCGTCTGCAGGACCGCAGTGGCCGCGACTTCTGCCTTGGGCCTACCCACGAAGAGATCATCACCGACCTCGTCCGCGACGAGGTTCGAAGCTACCGCGACCTGCCGCTGTCGCTCTTCCAGATCAATATGAAGTTCCGCGACGAGGCGCGTCCGCGCTTCGGTCTGCTACGTGGCCGCGAGTTCATCATGAAGGACGCGTATTCCTTCCATGCCACCCAGGAGTCGCTCCAGGAGCACTACGAGGCCCAGGCGCGCGCGTACGGCAACATCTGCGATCGCCTCGGCCTGGCGTGGCGGCCCGTTGAGGCCGACTCGGGCCAGATCGGCGGCAAGGTCACGACAGAGTTCATGGCACTTGCCGAGAGCGGCGAGGCCGCGCTCGTGTACTGTGACTGCGGTTGGGCCGCCAACGAAGAGGCCGCCGCGACGGTCGTGCCGCGTTCGCCGGGAGTCACCGAGCCCCGCCCGATGGAGAAGGTGCACACGCCTGACATCCGCACGATTGCAGAGCTTGCCGAGTTCCTCGGCATTTCGGGGCACGACACCGTCAAGACGATGGCCGGCAAGACCGCCGAGGGACGCCTCGTGTACTTCTGCGTGCCCGGCGACCGCGAGCTTAACCCGATCAAGGCCGAGTGGGCGGTACCGGGCGTGGAGCTGCTCGACGAGGACGATTTCAAGGCGCTCGGGATTCCGAAGGGATCGCTCGGGCCGGTAGCACCGCCTGCGGGGACGCTCGTGGTGGCCGACGCGAGCCTGCAAGGCGAAGTGTCATGGGGCGTGGGTGCGAATGAGAACGACTACCACCTCATCGGCGCGATGCCCGGTCGCGACTTCGAGGTCGAGCTGTGGGCCGACCTCGTGCTCGCACAGCCCGGCGACGGGTGCCCCGAATGCGGCGGCACGCTCAAGGGCGCACGGGGCATCGAGGTCTCGCAGGTCTTCCAGCTGGGGACGCGGTACTCGGAATCGATGAACGCAACATTTACTGCCGAGGATGGCACCGAGCAGCCGTTCCTGATGGGCTGCTACGGCGTGGGCATCACGCGTTCGCTGGCGGCCGTGATCGAGCAGTACAACGACGCGAACGGCATCGCGTGGCCGGTCTCGGTGGCACCGCTTGAAGTCGCCGTGATTCCGCTCAACGTGGGTGAAGACGTCGTCTACCCCGTTGCAGAGCAGATCTGGAGCGAGCTCGCCGCCGCCGGCGTGGAGGTCATCCTCGACGATCGGGACGAGCGCGCGGGCGTGAAGTTCAACGACGCCGACCTCATCGGCTGGCCGTACCAGGTCGTGGTGGGGAAGAAGGGCGTGGCTGCGGGGGTCGTCGAGGTGAAGACGCGAGCAACGGGGGAGCGCGTCGAGGTGCCTATCGCTGAGGCGGTCGCAACGGTCGCAGAGATGGTGCGGGTCGCGAAGGCGTAGTGAGGGATGCGAGCCGCGGGAGCCCGTGGGTGCACGGCCAGGTCACGTAAGGGTCACGCCCGGCAGGGGGATGTATGAGCGACGATGGCTTTAACCGGCTTGAAGGCTACGTGGGGGACGCGACGGATGACGAACGCACAGCGCCCGACGTCGTGAACGATTCGCCTAGCCCTTTGGAGTCGTTGGCGCACGATGCCCTGGTCTCGGATACGGAACCCGCGGAACCAACATCGGTAATCGCAGGCTTCTGGCGGCGCGTCTTAGCCTTCATTGTCGACATGATTCCGTTCGCTGGGGCGGGCATGCTTCTTGGCCTGGTCTTCTTCGATCAGTTCGCCAACTTGGGTCCGTGGGGCCGCCTGATCGGCTTCACCCTGACACTCGTCTACTTCGGCATATTCGACAGCCGTCTCGGCGACGGGCAGACACTCGGCAAACGGCTGCTCCATGTGCGCGTGGTCGACAGGACCGGCAACCCGCTGAGCGTGCCCAAGGCGATGGCGCGATACACGGTGCTGGCTGTTCCCATCTTCGTGAACCAGTTGATGCTTCCCGTCAGCGCCATCCAGGGCCCCGTCGCCTACTTTATCAGCATTCTCCTGTTCGGGCTGGGCGGTGCCGCCCTCTACTTGTTTGTCTTCAACCGACGGACGCGACAGTCCGCGCATGACCTGGCAATCGGCTCATTCGTGACCACCTCTCAATCTCGAGGGACGGTTCAAGGTTCGATCGGGCGGGTGCATCTTGCCGTCGCCGGCGCGTGGCTACTGTTGTCGGCCGTCGCCGTGCTCGCAAGCGGACTGCTTGCAGCCGAGCTCCCTGACGGCCTGTTTCGTGCAATCGAGGCAGTTGAGAGGTCCGGCGATGTTCACAGCGCGTCGATCTTCATCGGCACGAGCTGGGACTCCTCTGGCGAGGTGACGGAATACGTCACGGTGAACGCCATCCTCAAGCAACCGACGTCAGATCCGGCCGGGATGACCGAGGAGCTGGCACTCGTCGTGCTCAGGGAGTTTCCGGAGGCGCGAGATGTTGACTTCGTCGACGTGAGGCTCACCCGCGCGTTCGATCTGGGATTCGCAAGTGCGCGCACGTTCACCGGCGAGTACCGCACTCCTGAGGAGTGGCAGGGTGGAACTCGTTAGCCGTACCGCCCAGTTGTGTCTCGCCGGGACCCAGGCGGAGTTCGCGCGCCGACTCGTTCATGGGCTCACTCTTGGTCAGTCTCGGCGGCGCGTACGAAGCCCTCGGCGACACTGTTGAGGCCGAGCGCTACTTCGCACTGGCATCTCAGCACGGAGTGAATCACTACCGGGGGTAGGCGTCACGATTCTGTGGAGGCGTATACATGTACAGCGATGCTGAGATCCGCACCGACCGCCTCGTTCTGCGCCGTTGGCGCGACGAGGACCTCGCGCCATTCGCCGCTCTCAACGCTGATCCGGCCGTCATGGAGTTCCTGCCAGGCGTCCTCACTCGTGACCAAAGCGATGCGATGGTGCGGCGACTCAAGGACCACATGACAGCACACGGTTTCGGGTTCTGGGCTCTCGAGGTCCTTGGTGGCCCCTCGTTCATCGGTCTGGCGGGGCTGGCTGTGGTCACCTTCGACGCTCCTTTTGCCCCGGCCGTCGAAGTCGGCTGGCGACTGGCCCGCGACCAGTGGGGCAGTGGCTACGCCACTGAGGCCGCCCGAGCAGCTCTGGACTACGCGTTCGAACGCCTGTCTCTTGACGAGGTCGCGGCCTTCACGGTGCCGACCAACGTCCGATCTCGCGCCGTCATGGAGCGGCTCCACATGACGCACGATCCGCGAGATGACTTCGACCACCCTGGACTTTCGGAGGGCGATTCCCTGCGTAGACATGTGCTCTACCGGAAAGCACGGGATGCCTGACAGATCGTCGAGCAGAATGCGCGCGCGGGTGCGGTAGACTTGAGCTGAGAAGTGGGCCGGGTCCCGTTGAACTCACGTCCATGAACGTTCGATTCGACCGCGAGGTGATCGACATGGCCGACCTTAAGACCAAACCGACCGGTAAGAGCGTTGACGCTTTTCTCGGCGCCAGCTGTGGCGACGAGCGGATGACCGACTGCCGCAGATTGGTCGAGATCATGAGGCGTGTCACCGGAGCTGAGCCTGTCATGTGGGGCGACAGCATCGTCGGCTTCGGCGGCTACCACTACAGATATGCGAGCGGGCGAGAAGGGGACTGGTTCCCGGTCGGGTTCTCGCCGCGCAAGCGCGAATTCACGGTGTACGTCATGGCGGGACTGGAGCCGTACGGTGAGCTGCTCACGCGTCTCGGCAAACACCGGACCGGCAAGGGATGTCTCTACATCAAGAGGTTGTCCGACGTCGACGAGAACGTGCTGACAGAGCTGCTCGAAGCAGCGGTCACCTCGATGCGTGCGCCAGACGGGCACCAGAGCTAGGGAGCACATGCGTGTCTGACCCCAGCACAACGTGGTTCCGATCCAGAGTCGACTGGTGGCTTGGAATCATACTTGCGCTTCTCCCGCTCATCTCCCTGGGTGTGCTGATGGCGGGCCTGACCAGTGATGATCCGGCTGAACTCGTAGCGGCCATCGTCTCGTGCGTCGTCACGGTTGCTCTCTACGGACTGCTGGTGTTCCCGATGAGATACGGCATCGCCCAGAATGAGCTGATCATCCGCTTCGGGATCATCCGGCAACACATCCAGCTCGACGCGATTCAGGAGGTCGTACCTACGCACAACCCGCTGTCCGCCCCAGCTCTGTCGCTCGACCGTCTCGCAATCCGCACGGGCACGGGCCTCTTCTCTGGGACGATGATCTCGCCAGCTGACCGGGAGACATTCCTCTCAAACCTGGCGATGCACTCGGGTTTGCGACAGGATGGTGATCGGTTGGTGCGCGTAGCGGATACGCGAGTCACAGACTCATGAGGTCACAGCATCGGCATGACTTTGCATCGAGTACTATGAGCGCTGGCGCGCACTAGGGGGAGGATTCGCTTCATGAAGGAGACTGTCGGATCGCTCAGGCTCTACTTCATCATCGTAGGTGTCGTCAGCGGGTTCCTGAACAGCACCGCACTCATCATCAGCGGTTCGATTCTTGCGGCACTTTTCGCGCTGCTCGGCTGTGCTCTCTCGATCGGGTTCCTGTACGCAGGCATCAGGATGCCCGTGCTACTGGCAACTCAGCCGATCCGCATCCAGCAACTCATCTTCGCGAACATCGGCCTTATCTCGGTGGGAGCCGCGATCAACCTCCTCTCCGGCTACACGCAGGCGCTCGCTTCAGCCGGCATCGGGCTGGCGATTTCGGCATATCTGCTCTCCAGTGTGAAGCGGCTTGCGGCTCAGGTAGCCACAGATGCCGAGATGGCTCCGGCACCGCTGGAGGCGCAATGAGAACGCGTCTTCTGGCTGCCCTTCTCGTTGCGGGTACCCTGCTCGCTGGATGCGTGACGTCGGAACCACCGGTGAAGGCACCCGAGACGACCCCGGCCGCACACGAACCCGATACGTCGGAAGCCCCCGCGTATCTGAACGCTGCGGCTGACTTCACGCTCGCGCTCGAAGTGGGCGACATCGCTATGCTCGCATCCCTCATAGCACCCACCGACGATGCCGTCGCGCGTGAGATCGCAACGATCGACGGCCGAACCGTCGAGACTGCCGAAGTGAAGAGAACATGGGACGGAAGCCTGCTCACCACAACGTACGACGACGTGACCGTTCTCACGCTCGGCGAGGTCACGAAGGTCGTCTCAGGTGTCAGTGGCGCAGATGCGATGCCGCTCGGTCTCGTCGAGATCGACGGGCACTGGCGTGTTGACACCGTGAACGGATACCCCGCGTACCGTCGCGTCTTGGGAAGCACCCCGAATGGCAAACAGTGCCTCGCGACCATGGAAGCCATCTACGTCGCCGCGATGGAGAAGCAGTTCGCCACGGATACGATCACGTTCCCGAAAACCCCCCGGGAGCTCGTGCCCGAGTTCCTCCCGAAGATGCCGGTTTGCCCGAGTGGTGGAACCTATACCGTCGAGGTCGATGAGCCGACGTGCTCGGTACATGGCGGCGGCTTCGACGACATCAACGGTCGCTAACGCCAAGCACGTTCGGCGCGGTTTGCCGCACGCTTGTGCTGTGGTAGAATCCCCTTTGCACGAACAGAAGCGTCCTTGCGAGAAGTGGGCTTACACCCGCTTCTTTTCGTCTGGAAGGAGGTCGGAGGCATGGCAAAGGATCTGGCGGTTCAACTCGCCGCATTGCTCGAGCCCCTGGCTTCCACTCACGGCATGGAGATCGTCGCGGTCGAGGTCATCGGTCAGGGCGGCTCTCCAGTCGTCCGGGTATACCTGGACAAAGAAGGCGGTGTCGACATCGACGTGATCTGCTCGGCGAACAACTGGATCTCCGACGCGCTCGACGCGGCGGACATGATCGCAACGCACTACACGCTTGAAGTCTCGTCACCGGGCATCGAGCGGCCGCTCACAAAGCGCGCCCACTGGGAGCGCTTCACGGGTCAGAATGCGACCGTGAAGACCGCACAGCCGATCGATGGACGCAAGACGTTCACCGGACGGATCGACGACATGGACGGCGACGACATCGTCCTTACAGCCGAAAGCACCACCTACCGCATCCCGTTGGATGCAGTGAAGAAAGCAAACCTGAAAGTTGACTTCGGTTCCATCGAAGAAGGGAAGACGCGATGAGCTCGGAACTGATGGACGCGCTACGTCAGCTCGCGCGTGAGAAGAACATCGACGAGATCGAGATGCTCGACAGGCTCGAGTCGACGCTTGCGACCACGTACAAGAAGACGCTCGACCTCGAGAACGACGCCAGGGTGACCATCGACCGTGAGAACGGCCGCATCCGCGTGTTCGAGCTCGTCCCGGTCGGCGGCACCGAAGAGGAGCCAGTCTTCGAGGAGAACGACATCACCCCCTCGGACATCTCCCGCTTCGCAGCTCAGGCCGCCAAGCAGGTCATCACCTCCGCCATCCGCGAAGCCGAGCGTGAGCAGATCTTCGAGGAGTATGCGGACCGCATCGGTGACAGCGTGACGGGTACCGTCCAGCAGTCGGATTCGCGCTACACCCTCATCAAGATCCGCGAGGGTGTTGAGGCGCTCCTTCCACCTGCCGAGCAGCCTCCGAACGAGCGCTACGACCATAATCAGCGCATCAAGGCGCTCATCATCGATGTCCGCAAGTCGTCGGCTAACGAGCCCTCGATCGTGGTCTCACGCACGCACCCCAACCTCATCAAGCGTCTCTTCGAGCTTGAAGTGCCCGAAATCTACGACGGCATCGTCGAGATCAAGAGCGTGGCGCGCGAGCCCGGGCTGCGCAGCAA
>CAZGNF010000066.1:0-11526 GCA_964527045.1 uncultured Coriobacteriaceae bacterium
TCCCGCCACTGCAGGTTCATCCACGAAGTCCGCCCGCACCGCTGCCTACAAGGCTTCGACAGGCGAGCTGGCGAAGGCGAAGACGATACTCGCCGGGCTCATCGCGAAGTATCCGATTCTCAAGGGCACGACAGTCAGCATCGGAACGACGCCGGGTGGCTACCAGGCGGTGGCCTACTACAAGTCGGGCCGCATCGTGGTCAGCTCGAAGCACACCGCCAGCCTCTCAGTCATCCTCACTCATGAGGTATGGCACGTGATCGACTGGCGCGACAACGGACGCATCGACTGGGGCGAGAACGTTCCCCGGTAGCCTGAGAAGCGAGATCCCCCGAAGACCCCGGCGACCTCCCTCCCCGGGGTCTTCGCCTGCACAACGGAAGGACCGCCACATGGACGGCCCTTCCTGGCAGGGATCACATGTACTAGCTATGCCGAGCGACGCCGCAGGACAAGACCGATTCCCGCACTCGCGACTGCTGCAAAGAGCAGGAGCGCCACGTCGCCGCCCGTGAAGGGCAGGAACGGCTCTTCAGGGTTGGTCGGCGTGAACGGTGCGAACGGCTCGAGCTCGAGCGCCGCTTCGTCCGTGTTGTTGGTTAGGTCCGTGTCATCCGGATGTGCAATGACGACGGTGTTGTCGACGACCGTCACATCGACCGGCACTGTATCGAGAACCTGCAGGGTGTACGTCAGGGTCATCGGCTCCGCGCCGGGTTCGATCGGACCCGCAAAGGCCCAGGTGATCTTCCCGTCAGCCACGACGCCACCAGCCGGGTCGACGACCGCCATGTACCGCTCGTCGAAGTCATCCGTGATCGTGTAGTTCTCGGCCTTGTACTCGCCCACGTTCTCCCAAACGAGCGTGTAGGCGACCGTGTCTCCCCGCACGGCAAGCGTCGGCTCAACGGACTTCTGGATGGCAAGGTCGGGGAAGAGCTGCCGGTTGCCGAAGTCGAGTGTCGAGATCTCCGTGCCATTCACGATCTCGAAGGTGCCCTCTGGCATGAGCGTCTGCTGCCAGCCGTTCTGCAGCACCTCGGTCACGTAGTAGATGCCCGGAAGGGCACCCTCGAACGCATACGAACCACCCTCACCCGTGACGGTCTCCGCATACAAATCGGCCACGGTCACCGGGCTGACAACGTCCTGTGACACCTGACCCGGAATCCGCCACAACTGGATGGTCCAGCCGGCCAACCCAGGCTCCCCTTCATTCCACACGCCGTTGCCGTTGAGGTCATTGAACTTGTGGCCTCCGACGAGCGGGTCGTAGTGGAACGCGTTTACCGTCTCAAGCTGCTCGAGGATCTCACCTTCGGTCGATCCGAGCCAGATGTGCTCGCCACCGTAGACGGCGTACCAGCTCACCATACCGATCTCGTAGCCCCACTTGAGAGTCTCCTCGCCCACGAACAGGTGGGGGTCCTCATCAGGGCCAAGTTCGGTGGTCATCGGCTCACCGTTCACCGTGTACTGCGCGTAGTAGGTGACTTCAGGTTTCACGACATCAAGCATCATCTCGAAGGTCTTCGTTACGTCGACCCGCATATTGCCGAAGTCCAGACCGGTCGCATGAACGCCGTCGCCGATCTCGACGTCGCCCTCTGGCGCAAGCGTCTGGATCCAGCCGGTCTTGAGAACCTCCCGCACGTAGTACATGCCGGGCGGTAGCTGGGTAAAGGCATACGCGCCATCGTCGCCGGTGATCGTCTCGGCGATCGGGCTCTCCGACGTCACCTCAAGGTCGCCGTTGCTGACCGAGAAGAGCTGGATGGTCCAGCCCGGCAACCCGGGCTCGCCAGGATCACGAACACCGTTGTAGTTCACGTCTTCGAACTTCACGCCTTCAAGAGACGAGTCATACTCGAATACATTGTCGGTGTCCCGATCGATGCACTCGCGCCCGGTCATACCGAGCATCGCGTCACCTTGGGGCCCCGAGATCCACCATTCAAGGCTGAACGGCGCCTTCCACAGGACCGTCTTGGTGCCGACCCACATGCCGGATTCGCCATCGAAGGCGAGTTCGACGCGCTCAGACCTGCCGATGCACGGCTTATAGATGACGTAGAACGTTGCATCGACAGGCGCGCCCGGATAGGACACCTTAAGCGTCTTCTCGACGCACCAACGGTGGTTGCCGAAGTAGACCGACTCGCTCTCGTCCGTCGACAGGTTGATGCACCGCGGCAGGACATACGACCAGCCCAGACGCATCTCTTCGCTGACGAACCACGTGCCGGTCTCAGCCTGCATGGACGCGTGACCCTCGGCATCGGTCACAAGCGTCGATGTCCGGGTGCCCTTCCTGAGGTAGAACGTCCACCCTTCAATCGGCGGCTCGTCCTTGTCCCAGCAGCCATTGCCGTTGTAGTCCTCGAACTTGTAGACGTGGATCCATCCGTGGCACTCAGGAGCGATCGGCGCCCCCGGAACCACCTTCGGAACCGTCGCGGACACTGGGACCTTCGGCACCTTGACCGTAGCGTTGGACGGAGCACGCGTGTCCGTCTTCGGGGTGGTCGGGACCGATACTGCTGTCTTGGCCGCAGGCGCGCGACGCGTGCCGATGCTCGCCTTCGGGGCGGCATAGCCGATTCCCGTTGTGGCGAACACCATCGCGACTAGCACGACAAGGGAAACCACCCTTGATGCCGCCCGCTGCCGGTTGCTCCACCGTGACATGTACACCACTTCCCCTCGGCGGTCCCAGGTGGTCAGACCGCCTATCAGTACGTACTGTGACCCCCGTCACAATAGAGATTTGTACCCAGGAACCGTGAAAAATGCACGAGATTCGGTGCTTCTTGCACCGGAGGAATGGCACCGGAACAGAAGAGACCGCCCACAGGCGGTCTCTTGGCGCTCGAGTAGGCACGCTCTAGACGAGCGCTCGTGCCAGCACCTGGTCCATCGTGCTCACGGGCACGATCTGCATCTCGGTCCGCACATGCTCGGGAACAAGATCGACGTCGTGCTGGTTCTCGGCAGGGATGAGTACCGTCTTGATGCCGGCTCGGTGTGCGGCAAGCAGCTTCTCCTTGAGTCCGCCGATCGGCAGTACCCTGCCTCGGAGCGTGATCTCGCCGGTCATAGCGATGTCGCGCCTGACCCGTCGACCGGTAAGCACCGAGACAAGCGCGGTCGCCATCGTTATGCCTGCCGAGGGCCCGTCCTTGGGAATCGCCGCTGCCGGTACATGGATGTGCACGTCGAGCGTGTCGTTGAATTCGGGATCGATACCGAGCGCCGCGGCGTTCGCCCGCGTATAGCTCACGGCCGCCTGAGCGGACTCACGCATGACGTCGCCAAGCTGACCGGTGAGGGTCAGCGCGCCCTTGCCCTTCATGGTGGTCGCCTCGATGAAGATCACGTCGCCACCGACCTCGGTCCAGACGAGCCCGGTCGATACGCCGACTTCGTCGCGCTTCTCGGCAAGCCCGAAGGAGAACTTGGGCGGGCCGAGGTACTTGCGGATGGTCCGCACGGTCACCGAGGTCTTCCCCTTCTTGCCCTCGACGACTTTGCGCGCGACCTGGCGGCAGATCGTCGCGATGGTGCGCTCGAGATTGCGCACGCCGGCTTCTCGTGTGTAGCGACGGATGATCTCGTGCAACGCAGAGTCCTGGATGTCGAGTTTGCTGGTCGTAAGCCCATGCTCTTTGAGCTGCTTGGGCACAAGGTACTTGCGCGCTATGTGGAGCTTCTCGTCCTCGGTGTATCCCGGAAAATGGATGACTTCCATTCTGTCGCGCAGCGCCGGCGGAATCGGGTCGAGCAGGTTCGCGGTCGTGATGAACATGACGTCCGAGAGATCGAACGGTGCCTCCAGGTAGTGGTCCTGGAACGCGTTGTTCTGCTCGGGATCGAGGACCTCGAGCAGTGCCGAGGTAGGATCCCCGCGGAAGTCCATCCCGACCTTGTCGATCTCATCCATCATGAAGACCGGGTTCTTGGTGCCCGCCTGATTGACAGACTGGATGATGCGACCCGGAAGCGCTCCGACGTACGTGCGCCGATGCCCCCGGATCTCTGCTTCGTCGCGCACGCCGCCAAGGGACATGCGGATGAACTTGCGATTGAGCGCCCGCGCGATAGAACGCCCGAGCGATGTCTTGCCGACGCCGGGAGGCCCGACGAAGCACAGGATCGGACCGCGCATGTGATCCGTCAGCTTGTGCACAGCAAGGTACTCGAGCACGCGCTCTTTGACCTTCTCGAGGCCGTAATGGTCCTCATCAAGGATGGTCTGCGCTTCGACGAGATCAAGCTTCTCTTCGTCCTCCGTCTGCCAGGGTAGCCCGCTCAACCAATCGAGGTAAGTGCGGATGACGCCTGTCTCTGCAGCTGCCTGCGGCATCTTCTCGAGGCGTGAAAGCTCCTTGAGCGCCTTCTCTTCGACTTGCTCGGGCATGCCGGACTCGCGGATCTTCTCCCGGTACTCCTCCATCTCAGCCTGCGTCTCGTCGTACACGCCGAGCTCTTGCTGAATCGCCTTGAGCTGTTCTCGAAGGAAGTACTCGCGCTGGGTCTTTGACATCGATTCCTTGACGCGGTTCTGAATGCGACTGCCGAGCTCGAGGATCTCGAGCTCCTTGCGCAGGTACTCGGTCGTCTTGCGCAGACGGACCTTCGGGTCGACCGCCTCTAGGATCTCCTGCTTCTCATCGACCTTCAGGCTGAGATGGAACGTCACGAAGTCGGCCAGTCGGCCGGGCTCGTCGATTGCCGCAGCGGCGCCCAGCACTTCCTGCGGGATCGGCTTTCCAAGCTGGGACGCCTGCTCGAAGTCGACGATGAGGTTGCGCATGAGCGCCTCTGCCTCGAGGTCGGCGTGGGGCTCTTCCTCGACGAGCTCAACCCGGACCTTCAAGTACGGATCCGTCTCAACGAACTCGAGAATCCGGATTCGCTGCTTCCCCTCGACGAGCGCCTTCGCGGTGCCGTCGGGGAGCTTGAGCTCCTGCAGCACCGTGACCACGCAGCCGATCTCGTAGATATCGCCCGGTCCGGGATCCTGCGTCTCGGCGGCCTTCTGCGTCACGAGCGCAACCAGGTGCTCGTTGCGCATCGCCTCCTCAAGCGCGTTGATCGATCGCTCGCGCCCCACAAAGAGCGGTACAACGAGGTTTGGAAATAGGATGAGATCGCGCAGCGGTATGAGCGGCAGCACGTCTGGAATCTGGTTGTGTTCGTCCAGCGACGACATCAAGGCAACGTCCTTTCGTGCGAGCGGGGTCGGTCGTGAGATAATCTTCCCCAGTACTTCTCCTTCGAACATCGTGACCCTGCCTCCGCTCGTCGGAGGTGGCCGACGGGGCGGCCCCAATGAGAAGCAGGCTCAAACATCGCGCTCTAATCGTACTGCTCTCGGCGACGCTCCTCGCGTCACCGGGATTCAGCGCGCACGCGCAGGCGCCCTCGCAGGAGACGACCGCCTCGGCAGCTACAACCCAAGAAGTCTCCGTAAGAGTCGAGCAACCGAGTCCCACGGTATCAGCGAGCGGATCGCTGGAGGCCGACGTCGTCAGCGAGCTCACCTCGGATGCCGAGTATTTCGAAGTACGCCTCCGTCTTAAGAACGCGGACGGACGTCTCTTGTACCAGAAGACCGAGGTCCGCCACAACGTTACCGCCGGGATACAGACCATCCACTTCTCTCGCGAACTGCAGAGCCTTTCTCTGGAACAGGGCCGGTACCCGATCGAGGTGCGAGTGCTCGCCACAGGTTCGCAGGCGACGGAAGCGACCAGCCGCATGTTGGTTCTGGACGCGGCGCCCCCCACCGTGCCAGTGGCGATCGTTGTCCGGCTCACCTGTTCCCCGAGCGTGGACCCCAGCGGCCGATTCCTCGCCGATCCTGCTGTCTATCCCGAAGTTCGCGCGGACGCGGAACAGCTCGCCGACATCGCCCTTGCACGCCCGGCCTTAAAGCTTGCGCTTGCGATCTCCCCGCTGCTCCTTGAGGAATGGCAGCGCGCGGCAGACGGTTACGCGACCTCTGGCCCCGAAGGCATCAAGGAGTTTGCGGACTCCTCGCCGGGCGCCGTGGGAAGCAGCCGCGTGCTTGACCGCATGAAGACGCTGCTCGGCGCGGGCAGAACAACCCTGCTCGACGTGCCGTACGCCGAACCCGACGTCGCCGCCCTGGCCGCTATCGGCGGACTGGATGACCTTGACGGACAGTGGTTGATGACCGACAGCGTGATGAAGTCGGCACTGGGATCGGAGGTCTCGAGCGGGACGGCGTTCCTCGGCGATGACCTGCCAGCCGAGGCACTGCCCGCACTCGAGCGCCGCGGCGCCTCGTTCACCGTGCTGGAGGCGGCCTCGGTCCGCTCGGGGAATGCCACCGCCGGACCCGGTGTCTACACGCTCGGTGCGAGCGACGTACGGGCGCTTGTGTACGATTCGCGTCCCGTGCGCGCTGCTGCCGAGGATGCGGCCGACGACTTCTACGACGTTCTGTTCACGCGAGCGACCGCCACCGCCCCCGTGGAACCGCTGGTGTTGCGGTTTGAGATCGGCCCGGGCACGCGAGACACGCTCACCAGCTTCAAGCGCTCGCTCGACTGGCTGGCCGACGTGCCGTGGGTGACGATCGTTGATGCCGCAGACGCTGCCGCGTACGAGAACCCTCGCGAGGGCACGCTGGTACGACAGGTGCCGGAGCGAGGCGCGCCGGCCGGTTACTGGGCCGAAGTAGCCGAAGCCCGCGCGCGGGCCTCCGCCGTCAGCGAAGCGCTTGGCCCGGACGACCCCGACGCACGCGCGGCTCGTACGGCGACGTATGTTGCGGAAAGCCTGTGCTGGGCGGGTCCCGACAGGAAGTATGCACTCGCCGATCGCGGACGAGCGTTCGCTGCCTCCGCCACGCGCTACGTCGACGACCTCTTCGCGACGGTCACCATCGGCGCGCGCGACGTGACGCTCTCGAATCGGACCGGACAGGTTCCCGTCTCGGTGGTGAACGGCACCGGCAAGCCGCTCAAGCTCACGCTGGTGACCTCTGCCGGCCGGGTGAAGGTGGGCGCGTCGCCCAAGCCGGTATCGCTCGACGCCGGCGAGAACGTGCTGACGATTCCCGTCGACATGGGATCGGACCTCACTGATACGCTCAGCATCCGACTCGTCGCCGGTGACCTTGTCATCAAGGAGGCCACCGTGCGGGTCCAGGCATCGTACCTGGACCGCCTGGCGACGCTCGGTATGGTATTCGCCTTCATGGTGGGCCTGTTGTGGTTCATCAGACGTAGGGTTCGGGCCGCCGGTGCTGGTACTATGCCAGAAGAGTCTGCCGACGAGTGAGAGTCGGTGACCCTCCCAAGAAGCGAGGCGACATGCGCACCGTAGTACTGGACACGAACGTTCTGCTCGCCGACCCGTCGGCGCTCACGGCATTCCCCGACGCCCAGGTGATCATCCCCGAGACGGTCCTCGGCGAGATCGACAAACTCAAGACGCAGCGCGTCGACCCTGACCTGCGCTTCCGGGGTCGCGAGGTCAGCCGGATGCTCTTTGAATTCTCGGAGATGGGCAGCCTGTCCGACGGCGTCGAAGCACCCGGAGGCGGCACGATCCGAGTCGTCGGACTCCGCTCCGACCTGGATATGCCCGAGGGACTCTCGAACCGGAACGCTGACGACCGCATTCTGGCCGTTGCAGCTCAGGTGTGTCAGCTTGAGTGCGATGACCTGACGCTCGTCACGAACGACCTGAACATGCTGCTCAAGGCTCAGTCGCTTGGCGTCAAGGTCGAGCGCCGTGCCGAGGTCGAAGCCGGGTTCGCCCGGCGATTCATCATCCGACCGTTCCAGCGGTATCGTGTGCCATTCACGATCCTGGCGATTGCGATCGCAGTGTTCGCGGCAGTTCTCGCGCTTGCCTTCTACGCGACCAATCTGACCGGCCAGACGTCGACTGCCGGGGCGGGTGTCCCCACCGAGTTCCGCGACATGCTCTCCACCGATCAGCGCAGCCTTCTCGACGGGCTCATCGCGCTGCAGGCGAGTCCCGGTGACCTCGATAGCATTCAGCAGGTCGCAGACTCCTACTACAACCTGCGTGACCAAACGGGTGACGTGACGTTTGCCCAGAAGGCGATCGACTACTACGAGCGCTTCTTGAAGACGAAGCCCGATGACGTCAACGTGCGCACGGATCTCTCGGCCATGTATTTCTACGCAGGTGCAACCGATCGAGCCATCCAGGAAGCAACCCGGGTGCTTGAAGCTCAGCCCGACCACATCCAGGCCAACTTCAACTTGGGAATCTTCTACTGGCGCGGCCGCACCGACTACCAGGCAGCAGCGCAAAGCTTCAAGCGCGTCGTTGAGCTGACGAAGGACGGCGACGCCCATACGCAGTTGGTTGGCGACGAAGCCAAGAAGAACCTTGCAGCGATCGTCACGGAGGCCCAGGCGGCGGGTCAGCCGCTTGACGTCGACGCGCTGGGGATACGCGATCTTATAGGAGGCGTCACGCAGTAATGGCTGACCAGGAAATCATAGACATAGCGATCATCGGCGGCGGGCCCGCAGGTCTTACCGCCGCGCTCTATTCATCTCGTGCTCGCGCCAAGACAGTGGTATTCGAAAGTGGACTGCCAGGCGGGCAGATCGTCACGACGGACTGGGTCGAGAACTACCCGGGATTCCCTGACGGCATCTCGGGCATGGAGATCGGCGACCTGATGCATCGGCAGGCCGAGAAGTTCGGCGCCGAGTTCCGTACGTTCGCCGCGATCGAGAAGATCGAGCCCCAGGGCATCGACTTCCTGCTCACCGACTCCGAGGGCGAGCAGGTCGTGGCGCACGCGGTCATCCTCGCGACGGGTGCGGTGCCCAAGCGACTCGACGTTCCCGGCGAAGCCGAGTTCACGGGTCGAGGCGTCTCATGGTGCGCCACGTGCGACGGTGCCTTCTTCCGCGACAAGGTGGTTGCCGTCATCGGCGGTGGCGACGCTGCAGTGGAAGAAGCGCTCTTCCTCACGAAGTTCGCAACGAAGGTGCACATCGTCCATCGCCGCGACGAGCTGCGCGCCACTAAGTGCATCCAGGAGAAGTGCTTCGCCAACGAGAAGATCGCCTTCGAGTTCAGCCGGGTGGTCTCGGAAGTCGTCGGCGAGAACGGTAAGGTCACCGGCATAACGCTCGCGTCCACCAAGGGCGAACCCGACCTCTTGCTACCACTCGACGGCGTGTTCATATTCGTGGGTGTAGAACCCAAGAGCGAACTTGTCGCGGACCTGTGCGACCTGGACCAGGCGGGGTACATCAAGATAGACCACAATGGTCTCACGTCGTATCCTGGCCTGTACGCAGCCGGAGATGTCACCGACTCGGATCTGAAGCAGGTCATCACGGCGGCAGCGAAGGGCGCCTCGGCGGCTTTCGAAGCACTACGGTGGATCGACGAGCGGCTCTGCTCGATCTAGACACGCACGTACCCCCGGAAGGAGCCCGGAATGAGCGAGAACCTGAAGCATGTGACCGACGCCAGCTTCGAGGCAGATGTCGTCAAGAGCGGCAAGCCGGTGGTGCTCGACTTCTGGGCGCCCTGGTGCGGTCCATGCCGCATGATGGAGCCCGTGCTCGAGGAGATCGCCGCCGAGTACGAAGACAAGATCGTCGTCGCTAAGCTCAACGTCGATGACAATCCCGGCACCGCCACCAAGTTCGACATCCTGTCTATTCCGACGTTGCTCGTCTTCAAGGACGGCGAAGTCGCCAAGAAGCTCGTCGGCGCAATGCCTAAGAAGCGGCTCGTCGAAGAGCTTTCGGTCTGGCTCGGCTAAGCTCGGAACAACCCGGCGTACGCGCCGGAAACCAGGTCGTCGAATGCACGGCACTCCGTCGCGCTGCGGCATGACCAGGTCTGAGGACTCGGCAGCACGCGCTGCCACGCGACGCGAGGAGGTACGTGCATGTGTGAAGGCGGCATCAATACCGGCCAGATGAAACTGGCTGTCGCGATGGTGAACGACTCGTTGGCGCTCTCCCAGCAGTGGCTGGAGCAGCTGCACCACTTGGCCGACCACGGCAACAGGGCGGCCACCAGCGCGGACCTCGCACAGGTCACCGTCATGCTCGGCGAGGCGCGCGAGAAGCTTGAAACCGCCGTCGAGAACCTGAACCTCACTGACAGCAGCGATGTCTCGGTGGAGCGCCTCTAAGCGCGTGCGTGTTAGCGAGGCCTGCGACTATCGGGAGCACCATGAGGCCGAGTGAGAAGCCACATAAGACGGTATTCGCCGAGTCGTCCGATGGCGCCCCGACGTACTGGGAATGCCCGTCATGCGGATTCCTCTCAGGCGACCCTCGATTCCTCGATCTTGAGCACGCGTGCCCTGTCTGTGGCGCAACGGGTGTCGAGCGTCGGCGATTCCCCTCGGACCGCATCCGTCGGCTCGACGACCGCATCCGCGAGTACCAGGCGCAGGGCGACGGCGAGATCGTCGTGATCCTCGTCATGGCGCTCCTCGAAACGATCCTCGAGGACATCGTGGACCGGATGATGGAAGCGCAAGGGGCCGATCTCAAGGTACGCCGGGTCGTCATGGACTCGCAGCGCTCGATCGGCGTCCGCATCGGCAAGCTCTTCCCGGCGCTCGCAGGCGAAGAGTTCGAGGAAGCAGCCGAGGAACTCGGCTATCGGGACTTCCCCAAGCGCTGGCGCACGATGCGAGAGGCGCGTAACGCGTTTATCCACGACTCGCCGTTCAACGGACCGCGCGAACGTCTCGACGCAGACATGGGCGCCGATGCGATGGTGCTCCTCGACCAGGCGTACCGGCTCTTCGTGCTCCTCAACAACCGGTTCGTCGCCGACGGCAAGCACCGGAGCTGACGGGTGACACGCGCGGTCTCGCTGCATGTCACCGGCGTCGTGCAAGGCGTCGGCTATCGCCCGTTCGTCTACAACCTCGCACGTCGCCTCGGCATCGCTGGCTGGGTGCGCAACGCATCTGATGGCGTCTGGTGTCTCGCTGAGGGCGACCCGGAAACGATCTCCGCTTTCGAGCACGCGCTTCGCGATGAGGCACCGCCCATGGCGGTCGTCGAGAGCGTGGTGGCCGAGGACGTCGATCCTGAAGGCGTGAGCGACTTCGTGATCGTCGCGTCGCGTGCCGAGGAGGGAGCCATGACGCTCGTCTCCCCCGACATCGCCACCTGCGATGCGTGCCGGGGCGAGCTGTTCGACCCGAGCGACCGCCGCTTCCGGTACCCGTTCATCAACTGCACCAACTGCGGTCCGCGCTTCACTATCATCGACGACGTCCCTTATGACCGCCCGATGACCACGATGCGCGACTTCCCGATGTGCCCCGAGTGCGCCGCCGAGTACGGCGACCCCGCCGACCGGCGCTTCCACGCGCAGCCCGACGCCTGCTTCGTGTGCGGTCCGCGGCTCTACCTGAACGGCACTGCGGACGCGCACCCCGACTGGACCTGGCGACCCGATGTCGAGGCCTCCCCTCGCCCGCATCGCGACCGCGATGCCGAGCGAACCCGAAGCGACGCC
>CAZGNF010000067.1:0-11506 GCA_964527045.1 uncultured Coriobacteriaceae bacterium
AGTCGCTTCACGGACGATCACCTCTCATTTTGGGGTGCGGTACCGGTTCTCGGTGCCGAACGACACACCAACAGTAACGCGACCGCGACAGCTACGCCACCGAGTGCCACCAGCGTGACAGGAATCGGCAGCTGCTTGAACGAGATCGCAGCGAATTCGCTACCAAAGTCGACCTGCACCTCGGATGGGATGAAGGTCGTGAACGTACGAAGCGGGGTGTTCCACACGAATGGCCAGGCGATTGCAGCCGCAAGAAGTGCCAGGATGTGCGGGAGGCGAAGGTCGCGTGCCCATGCGATGCCAAGCGTCACCACCCCGAGAGCAAGGACCGCCCACGGGCCGACGACCTCGATCCCGCGAAGAACGAACGACGCTTCGAACGCAGCTCCGCTCGTTCGCAGCCCCTTTGCGGTGCCTTCAAGCGCAGGCAGCCCGAGACCCACTGCGGCGACGACTGAAGAGAGCGCGCCGGCAACGAGCGCCGCGCGCCACCACCTCGTCTGCGGCGGTGTTTCGGGCGAAGGTTCTCTCGGCCAGATGAGCAGCGCGGCGGCAAGCGCGATCACTGCTCCGGCAGATGCCGGGCCGAGCAGGATGGGCTGCGGGCCGAATGCGCCCGTAGCCTGTTCAACGAGCGTGAGCGCGGTCAGTGCGACTGCAGGCAGCACGATCGCCGCTGCCACGCCGCGTGGACCGACCGAGCGCAGTGCAAGGAGCGCGGCAACCGCAGCCGCCATGCAGGCGACCGCGTACAGCCAGAATCCACCGTGTGAGAGCGCGGCGGAGACATCGGCGGTCGCCCAACGCGCAACGAGCATCATTGCGGCCGCAAGCACACCGCCGACCGCGGCCGGGACCGCCGCAGCATCCAGTTCGCCCTTGTCGCGTGCCCGACCCAGATGCCACCAGAGCGCGGCCCACGCGACGCCGGCCGCAAGCATCCAGAGCTCCTCCGGCACGAAACGAACGAACGGCGAAAACGAACTCGGCCTCTCCCAGTTGCCGACCACACCGACGATGCCGGCCATGCCGAGCAGCGCTCCAGCGAGCGGAACGACCTCGGATCGGCGCCGTTTGAGGGTGAAGAGCACGAGGATAGTGGCCCATGCTGCGGTGGTCAGGAAGAGGATCTCACTGCCAGCCGGAGCGTCGGAGTAGCGGTGCACGAGCACCGCATACGGCGCACCGAAGAGTCCAAGTGCGCCCAGCACGAGCGAGAAGAGCGGCTCGGAGGCAGCCCGAAGCCGGATGCGGCGAACGTCACCGCTCGCAAGCAGGATGCCAATCGCCGAGGCGATGGCGGATGCCGAGGCGAGCGCCTCGGCTGAGAGCGTGCGACGAGCCTCGATACCGACCGCGAATCCTGCGGCCGTGGCGAGCGCCAGGACGGCCGCGGCAATCGCCGCCGCCGTCTGGACCCGCCGCGAAGAGGAAGGGCCGGGGATGTCCCGACCCTTCCCTTCGCGTTTGACGTTGATCTTCGACGTCATCGGCTCACTTACTTGTTGTGGCACGCCTCGCACACGCCGCGGTTGTTGGACCGAAGCAGTGCGTTGCCATCGTCCGGAGGAACGCTTCCGGAGCCCGAATCGGGCAGCGGATCGGTCGAGTCGGCGACGTTGGCGTAGCCGGTCATGACCGCGGACGAACCGTGGGCCACGTGGCACGTCAGACAATCGATCCAGTCGCTGGAGTCCTGCGTTGCAGCGTCTGCAGCCGAATGCGCAAGCGGCAACACGTTGTCCGTCACGATCAGCGAACGGGCGCCCAGGTAGTTCGTGAGCGGAACGTTCACGGGGTGACGGTGACGGGTCACGAGGCCGAAGCCGTCGTTCGCGTCATACACGCTGAAGTTGCCGATAGCACCGGTGTTGTACTGCGTGTGGCAGGAAGCACACCAACCGCTGATGCCCTTCGTGACATCGCCAGCCGGAGCCTTCGCATAGCTCGGATCGGTGTAGTCCGGCGCGTAGCCTGCGACCTGAAGCGCGCCGGGCTCATGAAGCAGCCAGCCGCTCGTCGGGTAGCCGGTCTCAGTCGAGATGACCCAGGGGGTCGGCGTCGGGTCTACCGGGTCGATGGAACCATCGTAACCACCGACGGTCACACCGTTCACAACGTCCTTGAGCAGGCGGTAGTTCGACGAACCGTGTACGTCGTGGCACACGGAGCAGCCGATCGTGACCTGCGTACCACCGGTGCTGAAGATGCCATCCTGACCGGTGGTGCCACCGCCGTAGGCGACCCAAGTGGTGTTGTTGGGATAGTGCTGCGTCGGGAACATCGCCGGATCGAAGCCACCACCGTTGAGCGGCTCGCCGAAGGCGTTAAGGGCGTTGCTGCCCTCGTAGACACCGTCGAACACGTTGGTGTCAGCGCCAAGCATCGCTGTGCCGTGGCACGTGTAGCAGAAATCATCGATGCTGGTCGACGTACCGAGCAGCAGGGCGCTGCCTTCCGTCAAGTCCGTCTTGGTCCACGTGATGCTGCTGGCTGCCGTGTGCGCGCGGTGACAACCGGCGCAGGCATCCGTGCTCATCGTGTAGCTGCCGTGAACGGAGTAGTTCGCGAATGCAACACCCGGGGTCAGTATGACCGCTGCGGCCACCGCGACGAGCGCGATGAGAAGAAGACGCTTCCTCACAGCCATTACACCTCCCCAACTTCATCGGCGATACGCTGACGACGTGCGATGACGGCTACAAGACCGCCTGCCAGCAGTGTAGGCACAAGCGCTGCC
The DNA here is from genome assembly GCA_964527045.1 of uncultured Coriobacteriaceae bacterium. Classification (GTDB taxonomy): domain Bacteria; phylum Actinomycetota; class Coriobacteriia; order Anaerosomatales; family Anaerosomataceae; genus UBA2286. The sequence goes on from CAZGNF010000067.1 coordinate 2,741, forward strand.
TTTGCGAAAGGTCCGGAGACCAGGCTCGACATGAGCGGAGACACGTGGTCTTCCACAAACGGGTCGGCCTTCGGAGCGATCAGCAGGAACTTGCGGCTTGCCCAGTACATCGAACCGTCACCCTGAGCAGAAACGAACCCATTGGAGGCGGAGTTGATGTAGGCGAGGATGTTGGTCTTGGTATCCCAGTTCATCGCCTTTGCGGGGCAGGTGTACACGCAAGAAGGCTGGTGCGCCTTCTCGGGTACCGCAGTGACCTCGGCAGTCGTTGCCTTGGTCGGGAGCGGTGTGCCGTACGACGCGATGAGGCTCTCGCCGATACCGGCGCGGCCGTAGCACATCGTGCACTTCCACGACTTGGGCTCGTCATCGGCATACAGATCGCTGCCGGCGCCGACCTTCGGATAGCCACCGCGACCACAGTCGACCTGGCACTGATAGGTGCAGACCACACCAGCGGCATTGGTGCCACCGGGCGTGCACTTCTCGGGGTCGATCGCTACTGCGCCGTTCGGCATCTTGTTGATGGCCGCAAACGGGCACCGCTTGGTGCAAGGCGGGTTGGTGCAATGCCAGCAGCTGTACCGCATGAACGGACCCATGTCGACACGCTTCTGGGACTTAATGATCACCCGCTGATCGGGAGCGGTCTTGTGGATACCCGGGTTCAGCGCCTTCATCTTCCACGTCCGCTTGCAGCTCACGACACAGCCGTTGCAGCGCATGCACTTATCGACGTCTTGAAGAATCGCCATAGTACTCATCACTCACCACCCCCTTTCTACAGGATGACCTTGTCGATTTTGCACAGGCAGGCTTTGTACTCAGGAATCGTGGTGTTCGCATCCCATGCGTCGATGCACAGGTCGTTGGCGCGAGCGCCTACGCCGAGACCACGATCGCCCCAGTGCCACGGGATCGCGACGGTACCGGGAGCGACACGCTGATTCGCGAGCGTTCCGACACCCACGCGAGCCTTGAAGCCCTTGTTCCATGCGCCGGCCGAGAGCGGCCCCGACATGATCGTGCGGTCGTTCTGATCCGTGATGCTGTCGCCACGGGCAGTTGTGATGTTGACGTAGTCGCCATCCTTGATGCCCTTTGCAAGCGCGTCGACCGAGTTGATCTCGACCCACGGCTCCGGCTCGAGCTCGACGTTCCACGGGTTGTTACGGGTGATCGGGCCACCCTGGAAGTGCTCGACGCAACGAATCGAGGTGAGCACCAGCGGGAAGTCAGCAGCCGTGCCTCTCGCGCTATCCGAGAAGATCAGGTTGGCAGTCGTCCCGTTCTTGGTGTTGCGACCCCAGGTCGCCACGTAGTTGGGCTTGGTGCCCGTACCGTCGTACGGCGTCTCGTAGGGCTCCGTGAAGGCCGGGAAACGCCCGGGATGGACGTGGTTCCCGCCAACGCCGGTTCCGGCGTCAGGAGTATCGGAGAGCTGGTTGTACGCACGGTACAGCCACGACCAGTCGGCGAGCGTGTTGCTGCCGGCGATCGTCCACAGACGTGCGAGGTAGCCAGGAGCCACGAAGACATCTCCCACATCGCCGGCAAGCTCGCCGTTGTTGTAGAAGATGCGGCGGTTGAGCAGCCATGCCCAGCCGTAGCGCGGGTACTGCAGGTGCGCACCAGCGTACTCGGGAGCACCCAGACGCGACTTCGCCTTGTTAGCGATACCCCACGAGACGGGATTCCCAAGGGTGTCGTTCATGGGCGGCGTAACGTTGCCGACCTGATCCGGGTTGTAACCGCCACCCTGTGAGCCAGCGTTACCAGTGGAGTAGATCCACATGGTGCCCTTGTGGCCACCGACGAAACCTGCCGCGCCCGTGCCGGCGTAGCCGTCGAGCGGAGCACACATCTCCTTGTAGACCTGCTCGGCAACGTACTCGCTGCCCTCGAGGGTGTTGCCCTCGTAGTCAACGCCAGAGACGGCCTCGAAGTCGCCCGTGCCGTCCCAACCGTACTTGCCCCAAAGGACGTCGTACGCATCCAGACCGGCGAGCGCCGTGCCTGCCCACTGAGCGGTGATGTGGCTGAATGCGCCACCATCGTTCAGTGCCTTGGCGAAGCGATGCAGCAACTCAAGGTCGGACTTGCTGTTGCCCTTGGGAGGACGTGCGCGATCGCGCCACTGGATCCAGCGACCGGAACTCGTGACCGAACCGGCTTCCTCCACATGCGAGCATGCGGGGAGCAGGTAGGTCACACCGTCGGCCTTGCGCTTGCACTGCGCGGTCTCGTTCGCAAACATGTCCGTGCATACCAGGAGGTCGAGCGCCTCGAGACCGGTTCGGACCGCGCTCTGGTTCGGCTCGGTGACGGCCGGGTTCTGACCCCAGACTACGCACGCTTTGATGTTCGGAACAGAATTCGCAGTTGCCCACGCCGGGTCCATGCGACGGAACGACTCGATGTGCGGTACGCCGTTGCCCTTGGGCCAGCATTCGTACATCTTGTCGAACTCGGCTGACGTGGCAACGGTGCCGCCAAGCGCGCGGCTGCCGAACCACTCACGCGTCATGTTGAAGAAGCCGCGCTGCTGCCAGGCGATGTCCGCCTCGTTGTACGCGCTCTTGGCTGTGGTGCCCAGAACACGGTTACCGAACAGCTTGTTGCAGTAGTTGTCGTACGCCTGACCCTCGGCCGGGTTCCCAGAGTAACCAGGAATCAGATCGAACAGGGTGCCCATGTCCGTCGAACCCTGGACGTTGTGGATACCACGGAGGGCGTTGATGCCGCCGCCCGCGCGACCCATGTTGCCCATAAGGGTCTGGATGACGGCGTAGGAGCGAACGCCCTGCGAGCCGCTCGTGAACTGAGTGGCACCCATGGCGTACATGATGCAGGCAGCACGGTAGCCGGCTGCGGTGAGATCCTGCGAAGCAGCACCGAAGTCGGAGCTTGAGCACCGGCTGTTGGCGATGAACGCATCGCGCACTGCCGCGATGTCAGCGACCGTGCAACCACAGATGTCGGCAACGGTAGCTGCGTCGTACTTCGCGACGTGGTTCTTGAGCTTCTGGAAGACGCAGTCCGGATCATCGACGTCTGCCGCGAAGACCGGCATGTTCGACCAGCGCCAGTCTGGGCCATCTGCAGCGTTCGAGTTGGACTTGAGGATCGCACGCTGATAGTCGTCCTTGATCTGATTCTGGGTGAGAATCGGACCCGGCGTGCCCGTCGAAGCAGCACTGTTCACCTTGATGCGCGAGTCGCAGTACTTCGGCCACCCCAGCGTGAGCGGAGCAGCGGACCATGTCGCTCCACCGTCGGTGGAGTACTGCGCCGTTGCCAGCTCAGCCAACGACAGCGTGCGCTGCGTGCCATTGTCGTCGATGAATGCACGACCAGCAGATGCTGCGTTCGCCGCAGTGCTGTTGTGCCATGCGAAGAAGTTGATCGACGCAGGCGCGGTCGGGTTCGCGTACATCCACGTGATGATGGAGTTCAACACGCCGTTGATGAAGGCGATGTTGGTTCCGGGGCGGATGCGAACGTAACGGTCGTGATTGCGCATGTCGTTCGCGTTGGCGGAGTTGTAACCGCTGTTGATCATGCGGGCGGTGCGCGTCTGTCGCGGGTCGACGACGATGAGCGTGGCATTCCTGCCGCGACCGTTGACGTCGAAGCGAGCGGTGTTCACATGCCCGATCGATGCGGGGTGGTTCTCCGCAGGGTTCGCGCCGCAGACGAGGAACATGGTGGAGTTATCGAGGTCCACCCAGTTGTTCGTCATGGCGCCTCGTCCAAATGTGCGGCCAAGACCGGCCACTGTGGACGAGTGTCATATACGAGCCTGGTGCTCAACCAGGCTGGTGCCAAACTCGGCGATGAGCTTGCGGTACACGTAGTTCGGCTCGTTGTTCATGTGCGAAGAACCGAAGAACATGACCGTCTTGGCGTTCGAAGCTGCGGTCGAGCCTGGTGTGACAGCGCCGAGCGAGTCACGGATGGCCTTGAGGCCTGCGTGCTTGTTCGTGGTGGCGGCGTCGCCCTGGACGATCTCGGTCAGAGCATCATCGAGCGTCATCTCGGCCCACGCGCCATTGCCAACGCGCTTCCACGCAGTACCCGTGAAGTCGAAACCGTCGACGTCCGCGGTGTGCTCCGGCACGCCGAGACGACGAACGTTGGTAACCAGCTGATAGGAGCCGGCGCCCTTTGAGCACAGACCGCCGCGGCTGGTCGGATTGTTCCAGTCACCATAGACGTCGAGAACGTTGTCGCTCGCGTCCACGTCGACCTTCTGACCACACTGCGCTGAGCAGTACGGACAGGTGGTCGTGTACGTTGCGGCGACGTCAGCAGCAACCGCGCGAGACGCGGTGAATACCATGTCGGCACCGGTAGCCCCGACAACGGCCGCTGCAGCGCCCGCCTTCAGGAAGTCTCGCCGTGAAAGCTCGAACTTCCCTTCCGTGTCCTTGTCGTGTGTAGCCATACCTTTCCCTCTCTGTTTCGTGGATCCTTGGTGATCCACGATGGTCCGAAGAGACCTCCGGTCCAAACTGACCTGCCTAGCCACACCTCCTTCATGCTCAGGGCCGTCTCGGGGGGAAAAAGAAAACCGGTCTACCCACGCGTCAGAACTGCGTGTGTAACCGGTTCTATCAGGCTCTCGCCTCCCTTACCCCAGAGATGACACGCCTCAGACCCCTTTTGCCGGGGGGCCCGTCGGCGTTGTCTCCTTTCCAAGGGGGGAGGCGTCACCGTTTCCAGTGGCACCCTATCGGCTCAAGGACCGTGGCGTACGGCCACGCTGTAGGTCGGAGAGCTCGGAGACTAACTGCCTATTCTGTTGCCCTGGGGAAATCTGCCGGGATTCCCGATTCCAGGGTTTGTAACTAGAGTTACAAACACTCTCTATCAAGCGTACCGACACCGTCGGCAGGTGTCAATCCTATGAATGCCCTATCGAGTAGTGGTCATCACGCCGATCCGCCACCGAATGTGTCGAGGAACGTCTTCCGATCGAACACCTCAACGCCCATCGCGCGGGCGGAACGCGCAAGGCCTGCATCTTCAGTTGCGAGTCTTCCAACACGCTGCGACATCGTCAGCAGGATCGCTTCCCGCCGATCGACACCGCCTTTCTCGATGAGCTCCACGACGTCGGACTCAGAATGCGGTTCCGGCTTGAGCAGATCGCTTAGTGCCACGCCATCAAGCATACGGCCTTCGTACTCGGAGAATCCTTCAGTCGGAACGACCCACTTGAAGCGCTTGTCGTTCATGAAGTCCATCTTCTCGGCAAGGGCCATGCCATCGATGAAATCGCTTGTGACGACGATGGAACGCTTGCGGCGCAACAGCGGAATGAGCAGGAGCAGCAGCGGTGAGAGGCAGATCGTCCACTGCATCGGCGTCTTGGGCAGCTCGGCAGAGGGCAGTACGCCTACCGTTGGCCAACCCCAGACCTGCACCTGGTGATTCTCTCTGTCCGAAACGAAGATTCGACCGCGCTTGTCGAGCGCTACGTCGCTCGGATACTGGAACTGTCCGAGACCCACACCGTTGCCACCGAAACCAGCGATGCGCTTGCCTTTGAGGTCGTAGATGTCGACGGTATGTGCGAACGCATCCACCACATAGAGGCGCTGCTGATCATCGATGATCATGCCTCGCGGCGTACCGGATGTCGGGATGAAGTACTTGTACTCCCCATCTGACGAGAAGACCTGCACGCGGCGGTTGTTGCTGTCCGAGACGAACACATCGCCGTTCTTCGCGATCGCTATGCCATTCGGGTAGTAGAAGCCCCCGGGAGACTCCTCCATCCGCTTCGTCTGCACGGTCTTGCCCCACCGCAACAGCTCCGTCCCGTTCTGATCAAACTTGAGGATGCGGTGTTCCTTGTTGATACCGACGTCGGCCACATACACATCGCCCTTGGCGTCGAACGCTACCGCGATGGGTGCCCAATTCGCAGGGGCATCGCCTTCCGGCTCGAACTTCCGCACGAAACTGCCGTTGCGATCGAATATGAAGATCCCGCGCAGCATGCGGTCGGTCACCCATACCTGGCCCTTGGCGTCGACCGCCACGCGTCCCGGCTGGGCGAGCGCCGTCGCCTCGCCACTGGCGATTGCGCCGAACGAGAAGTTGTACGAGCCGTCGACGTCATAGCACCGAACCAACTCGTTCTTGTTATCGACAACGTATACAAGGTCGGAGGGGGTGACCGCCACGCCGATCGGCTGCGTGAGCGCGTTGGGGCCTTCGGGACCGGCTATGGAGTACAAGTACTCCGGAGGCGTGATGGTCTCCCTGCCACCGCCGATGAACGGCACGACGATCCTGCCGTTCTGTAGGTAGTTGAATGTCGACCACACCAGCAGGAGCAGCAAGAGAATCAATAGCGCGATGGCTACGATCTTCTTGACGCGCCCACGGCGCTCCCGCTCGGCGAGGAAATTCGAGAGTTTGCGGTTTGATTCGGTCACGCTTCACGCTCCGTGTTCATCGCGATAGTGGTCACTTGCCGAGCCGTGCGAGAGCCTCAGTGGCGTCGGGATCCTGGGGTACCAACTGCAAGACGCGCTCATAAGCGGCGACTGCTTCATCCTTTGTGCCGACATCCTCCAGCAGCACGGCGACGAGTCGCGCGGCATCGACGCTGGCCGGGTCCAGGGCGATCGCGATGCGGGCCTCGATGAGCGCCGCCTTCGCGTCTGTAGCCTGCAAGGACTTCGCGTTGTCGAGGTATGGCTGCATCGGCCCGAACTTCTCGAGTTCGGCCATCGGCTCTGCGCGACCCGGTGCGTTATCAACCGAGCGACGGAAGAGCTCGGCCGCCCCGGCCTTGTCGCCGTCAGCGAGAAGCAGGAGGCCCATGTCATAGTTCGCCTCGGCCATAGTGGGCACGAAAGCGAGTGCGGTTTCGAGTTCCTTGCGCTGATTCGCGCTGGAGTCGAGTTCGCGATACGCGACAGAGAGCGCGTAGTGGGTGTCAGCATCGTCGCGCTTCATGCGAAGCGCCTCTTTCAGGTAGAGCACCGCGTCCTCATACTCCTTGAGCGAGATGAGTGTTACGCCGCGGTAGTAGTAGGCTCGTTCAAGGCGCTGGTCCTGGTTGGAGAACTGCGCCGACTTCAGGCTGTCGACCAGCCGCTGCCAGTAGCCCTCGGCAGTGCGCCACTCCTCGCGCTTCATGGCGATGAGACCAAGACCCTCAAGCGCCGCTGCGTTGTCCTTCTCGATCTTGAGTGCGTTCTGGAACTGCTCGACGGAGTCGTCGAGCCTTCCCGCTGAAGCAAGCGCCTGTGCAAGCAAGACGCGAGCGGTCGCATCTCTCGGCGACTTCTTGACCTGGTCGACGAGCGTTTGGATTGCGCGCCCCGTCACGGAGTTCTGCTCGACACTGCGCTGCGTCGACCAGACGGTGTAACCGAGGTAGACCAATGCGACCACGACAAGCAGTCCGACGACTTTGACGGCGATGTCGAGCGCGTGTGTGTTCAGACGTAGCTTCACTCGAGCGTCACTCCATTTGTCCGGATCAGAGATTGAGGTCTGTGTGACAGCGCCGACAGAGTTCTGAACCCGGCCATGGCGCGATACGTTGGTTGCGGATATCAAGTGCTCCGTGGCAATCGTAGCAGCCACGCATGTCGTGCGGACCGGTGAGTGGGTTGTCGACCCGAACACCGGTGGAACCGAAGCCGATGTGGCAGTCATCGCACACGTACGGCTTCTCCTTCTTGTACTGGGCCTTCGTCGCCACATTGAAGTGGACTGCATGCTCGGCGAGTCCGGCTACCTTGATCTTGGTAGGCTCCGTCGTATTCATTTCGGGATGACACTTCACGCAGTTCGCTGCAATGAGCTCCGTGGACCGCACTGACGCGTGGTGGCAATCCTGGCACGCCTCACGATCCCTGTGACAAACTCTGCAGTCTTCGCCCTGCAGCCCGCGCCCGCTCTGAGCGTGGACCTCGAGCCAGTCCGTGGGATGCGGCATCGTCGTCAGATGGCACTGCTGACACGACGGCGAGTCGTGGCATATCGCGCAGTCCCCTTTCTGAGCAAGGTAGAGGCCGCCATGCTCTGACGCCCACTGTGGCTTCCGGTGATCCGCGGGAATGACCTTGAGTCCCGTCTTACCATCGGCAAGCTTCGTGCCACCGTTGTGGCACTTCACACAAGATTCGGACTTGTGGCACATGGCGCAGTAGGAAACACCGGCCGTGGCCTGGTCCTTATGAGCACCGCTCAGGAACTTGACGGTGTGCGTCGCGGGCTCAAGCTTGAAGTCCTTTGGGTGGCACGCCTCGCACTTGTCAGTCGCTACCGGCCCGCTCGCGGCGTGCTGCAGACCATGGCAGCGATAGCACGCCTGCATCGTGTTCTTGTCTGTGCCGAGCGGCTGATGAGCGAAACGCGGATGGCAGACGGTGCATTGGTAGTCGCGCTTGAGGTGGTTCTCATGGGCGAAGATGATGCGCCCCGCCTTGAATGCGTCGACGTCGGGATGGCAGAAGTTGCACTGCCCGATGCTTGTCGGGCTGTCAGGATCGATGAGCTTGGATGGCTCCTCGGCTTTGATCGGCACTGTCCGTAGATACACCGCGGGCATGGGGCCGAGATCCGGCACCTCTTTGGCGTGGCAGACGTCGCAGTCCTTGACCGGATCGTGGCAGAGCAGGCAGCCGTTCACGCCAAGCTGCTTCGCTTTGATCGCGTGCGGCTTCGCCTTCCAGTCCTTCACGTGCGTCACGGGACGCAGCGTGAACGTCTTGGGGTGACAGTCCGTGCAGACAC
>CAZGNF010000068.1:0-10263 GCA_964527045.1 uncultured Coriobacteriaceae bacterium
CCGGCCAAGAAGCCGGCCGCCAAGAAGGCTGCTCCGAAGGCGGACGTTGTCGCCGAGGAGAACGCACCTGCAAAGAAGCCGGCTGCAAAGAAGCCGGCAGCGAAGAAGACCGCACCGAAGGCCGACAAGGCCGCCGAGTAGTACGAAGGGGTTGTGAACGATGGCCCATAAAAAAGGTCTCGGCTCCACGAAGAACGGCCGCGATTCCAAGTCGAAGCGACTTGGTGTGAAGCGGTTCGCCGGACAGATCGTCACGTCCGGCTCGATCCTCGTGCGCCAGCGCGGCACGCGCCTTAAGCCCGGCGTGAACGTCGGCATCGGTCGTGACGACACGCTGTTCGCCAAGATGGACGGCGTCGTTGAGTTCTCGCATGGCAAGGACCGTCGGGTGCACATCCGACCGCTCGTCGGCTAACTGGCCGCTTCGAGCAATCTCGATTTGTTCGGAGGCCCTCCACCACCGGGTGGGGGGCCTTCTGTCACTATCAGGACGACGAGCAGCATACGATGTCGTCGAATGCACGCCAAGGAGATGACATGTTCATCGATGAAGCCAAGATCCATGCGTATGGCGGTAACGGAGGCGCAGGCAGCGCTTCGTTTCGTCGTGAAGCGCATGTGCCTAAGGGCGGGCCGGATGGCGGCGACGGCGGCAGGGGCGGCAGCGTCATCCTTGAGGCGGACCAAGCGGTCTCCACGCTGATCGACTTCCACTACAAGCGTCACTTCAAAGCGCTACGAGGTACGCACGGCAAGGGCGGTGGCCGAGATGGCGCCGTCGGACCCGACCTGGTGCTGCACGTCCCGATCGGCACCATCGTGCGCGTGGAGGAGACGGGCGAGTTCATCGCAGACCTCTCTCGGCATGGCCAGCGCGTCGTTGTGGCCCGAGGCGGGCGTGGTGGTCTCGGCAACACGAACTTCGTCACGCCCACGCGGCGTGCGCCATCCTTCGCGCAGCTCGGCGAGCCTGCCGAGGACCGCTGGATCACGCTCGAGCTCAAGCTGCTTGCCGACGCTGCACTCGTGGGGCTGCCGAGCGTTGGCAAGTCCTCGCTTATCGCGCGCATGAGCGCCGCCCGACCCAAGATCGCAGACTACCCGTTCACCACGCTCGTGCCGAACCTCGGAGTCGTCAAGGCGGGAGAGTACTCCTTCGTCGTGGCTGACGTACCGGGGCTCATCGAGGGCGCCAGCGAAGGCGCGGGCCTTGGCCATGCGTTCCTGCGACACATCGAGCGCACCGCCGTGATCCTGCACGTCGTCGATCTCTCGGGCAGCTACGAAGGCCGCGATCCGATCGTGGACATCGGTGTGATCGATCGTGAACTCGCCGCACACGCCGAGGAGCTCACCACGCGGCCGCAGATCGTCATCGGGAACAAGTGCGACATCGAGGGCGCCGCCGAGAACTCGGCGCGCGTTGCGGCTTGGTGCGAAGACGCCGGTCGCGCGTACTACGAAGTATCCGCGGTGACCGGTGCCGGAGTCGACGGCATGATCCGCGCGTTGGGTGAGATCGTCCACGAACTGCGGTCCGCCGAGGTGCCGACCGAGGCAAGCTTCGAGGCGACGTACGTGTATGAGCCCCCGAAGGAACGCGTGATCGAGGTCGAGCGCGTAGCCAGTGACGAATACCGCGTTCGCGGTGGGTTCGTCGAGCGGATGGTCATCATGACCGACATGGCGAACGAAGAGGCCGTGGCGTATCTGCAGCGCAGGCTCGCACGGGCCGGAGTAGAGCGCGCTCTGGTCGAGGCCGGAGCCGTAGATGGCGACACCGTTACCATCGGGCCGGTATCATTCGATTTCGAGGGGCAGGCGGCACCTGTTCCTGATGAAGTGGAAGTGGAACCTGAGGTCGACACTCATGTGGAGACCGTGATCCTGGAAGATGGGGATGAGTAGGCGAACCGTCGTCGTCAAGGTGGGCAGTACCACTGTCACGGGGGCTGACGGGCGGGTTGATCGCGCGTTCATGGGAGCGCTCGTCGACCAGCTGGCGGCTCTGCGTGCAGACGGGTATGACGTCGTCCTCGTCACGTCAGGCGCGGTCGCTGCAGGACTCGAGGCGCTGGGGATGTCAGCTCGCCCCAAAGACATCCCGACGATTCAGGCGGCCGCAGCCATCGGACAGGTGCGGCTCGTGGAGACGTACGCCGAGCTGGCTGCAGAGCGGGATATGGCCGTCGGACAGGTACTCTTCACGCGCCAGGATGTTGGACACCGCCAGCAGTACCTCAACGCGTGTCACACGCTCGAGAAGCTCCTCGACCTCGGTGTCGTGCCGGTTGTGAACGAGAATGACACGACCGCAGTCGATGAGATCCGCTTCGGTGACAACGACTACCTCGCAGCACTCGTGGGCGTCATGGTGCATGCGGAACTCGTCGTCTTGCTGACGGACATCGAAGGCCTGTATTCCTCGGATCCCCGAAGTGATGTGACGGCTCGCCTTGTCGAGCGCGTCGAGGAGCTCACCGACGAGGTGCTTGCCTCGGCGGGGGGCGCCGGCAGCGCGGTAGGGTCCGGGGGCATGGCGACCAAGATCGAGGCCGCTCGTGTGCTCATGGATGCGGGGATTCCACTCATCGTGTGTGACGGACGTCGCGAGAACGTCGTGGTCGATGCGGTGGGGGGCAACCCGGTCGGGACGCTCTTCGCTGGAGGCAAAGCTGCTCTGCGAGGCAGGAAGCTCTGGCTCGCGTACGCGGGGCGTACGGCGGGCTCGGTCTCGATAGACGATGGCGCGAGGGACGCGCTATGCTTGCGGGGCGGCAGCTTGCTCCCGGCCGGGGTTATCGACGTGTCCGGGAGCTTTGTCGTCGGCGACGCGGTCACGCTCGCCGACGCGAGCGGGGTGGTCGTCGCGAGGGGTATCGCGGGGATGTCCGCCGAGGATCTTCGCAAGGCCAAGGGCATGCGCTCGTCACAAATCGCCGAAGTGCTGCCCGGGTGGGACGGAGCCGAAGTCGTTCATAGGGACCATCTCGTAATCGTGTGAAGCTCTCCGGCGCCATGCTCCGGGAGGCGAGGAATCGGAAGGGACCACGGATGTCTGAAGTCCTCTCACTTGCAAGCAGAGCCCGCGACGCCGCCAACGCGCTTGCCGCGACCTCGACGGATCAGCGCAATCGCGCTCTGCTGGCGATGTCTCACAGTCTCGTCACCCGTCAAGACGAGATCCTCGCGGCAAACAGTCGCGACATGGAGGCCGCTCGCGCTAAGAACACGCCCGCGCCGCTGCTCGACCGTCTTGAGCTCACGCCGGTGCGCATCAAGTCCATCTCCGAGGCGCTTCGGGGCCTGTCGCTGTTGCCCGACCCGATTGGCGAGGTCATCAGTGGGTCTCGTCTGGCGAACGGCATCTGGCTCCAGCAGGTCCGCGTGCCCATGGGCGTCGTTGCGATGATCTATGAAGCGCGGCCGAATGTGACAGCTGACGCGGCCGGACTGTGCATCAAGACCGCCAATGCCGTCATCCTGCGCGGTGGTTCGTTGGCCCAGGAGTCGAATCTGGCAATCACGAAGGTGCTCGCCTCGGCGGCTGTAGGCGCGGGTATGCCGGATGGGTGCATTCAGGCGGTTGAGTCGACCGATCACGCCGCTGCCGAGGAGCTCATGGGTCTGCACGGCAAGATCGACGTACTCATCCCTCGTGGTGGTGCGAAGCTCATACAGAGCGTGGTCCAGAACGCCAAGGTCCCTGTCATTGAGACCGGCGTTGGCAACTGCCACGTGTACATTCACAGCGACGCCACACCCAAGATGGCCGAGCGGATCGTCATCAACGCAAAGTGCACCAGACCCGGCGTCTGCAACTCGGCGGAGTCGCTCTTGGTCGATGCGGCGGTCTACGAGACCGTTTTGCCTCCGATCCTCAAGGCGCTCGAGCATGCGGGTGTCACGGTGTACGGTGATGAGAAGACCCGCTCGCTTGGCGCGATTATGCGTATCCAGCCCGCAAGCGAAGAGGACTGGGGCACGGAGTATCTCGACATGAAGATCTCCTGCAAGGTCGTGAGCGGCCTTGACGAGGCGATCCGGCACATCAACACCTACGGCACGAAGCACAGCGAGGCGATCGTCACCGAAGACTACGCGGCCGCACTGCGCTTCTTGAACGAGGTCGACGCGGCCGCAGTCTATGTGAACGCGTCGACGCGGTTCACTGATGGTGGCGAGTTCGGTCTTGGTGCCGAGATAGGCATCTCCACTCAGAAGCTCCACGCGCGTGGTCCGATGGGGCTCACGGCGCTAACGACGACGAAGTTCATGGCGATGGGGAGCGGTCAGATACGCGAGTGAGAAAGAAGCTCAGGCTCGGGATAATGGGCGGCACGTTCGACCCGATTCACTACGGTCATCTCGTGACTGCCGAGGAAGCGCTTGTCCAGTTCAACCTGGACAGGGTCGTCTTCATGCCGACTGGCGTTCCGGTGCGCAAGACGCACCGCTCGGTGACGTCCGCCGAGCACCGCTATCTCATGACGGTGATCGCCACGGCCAGCAATCCCGATTTCGAGGTCTCCCGACTTGAGATCGACCGTCCGGGCCCGACGTATACCGTGGACACGATCCATGCGCTTCGCGATCTCCACGGTTTGCAGGCCGAGCTCTACTTCATCACCGGCGCCGACGCGGTCTGGGACATCCTCACATGGAAGGACTCCGCCGAGCTTGCCGGCGCGTGCACCTTCATCGCCGCCACCCGTCCCGGATTCGACCTTGGTCGCTTCTCGGAGGAGCGCGAGCGCGGAATCCAGATGGAGACCATGGAAGTCCCGGCGCTGGCCATCTCATCGACCGACATTCGTACGCGCTTCGCCGAGAGGCGACCGGTACGCTACCTGCTGCCCGAGGCCGTCTCGGCATACATCGCGAAGAACGGACTCTATGCCGAGGGGAGCGCCTCGTGACCGCGCTCTGGGACACGGCACGTGCAGCGCTTGAGGGTCGACTTGGCCAAGAGGGCATGCGGCACTCGCTTGGAGTGGCCGAGACTGCGGCGCGCCTCGCCGAGACGTACGGCGTGGATGTCGAGGACGCGCGACTGGCAGGACTGCTGCACGACTGGTCGAAAGATGCCAGCGCAAGCGAGCTCTTCGCCGCCGCCGAAGCATACGGCATAGCCATAACCGAGGTGGATCGCGCCGTGCCGTATCTCCTGCATGCGCCTGTAGCGGCAGCTGAACTGAGGGCACTGCTGCCGGAACTCGACGATGCCGTGCTCGCAGCGGTGGCAGCGCATACCTACGGAGCGGAGACGATGTCGCCGCTCGATCTGATCGTGTACGTGGCGGACACCATTGAGCCCGGGCGCGTCCACGCGGGCGTCGAGGCGCTTCGCGATGCGGTTGGGACCGTTTCGCTCGACGAGCTGTTCATGCTCGCGTACGCGAGCTCGCTTCGCCATCTCGTGGATTCGCGCCGGCGGATTCATCCGTCGACGGTCGCTCTGTGGAACCGGCTCGTCTCGGACGGCGCGCGATGAGTCGGTCGAAGCGCAAGAGCGGGACGTCCGAGCCGGTCGAAATCGACGACGTCGTGTTGCATGACGACGAGCGTTCGGATGCTGACTATCCCCGGCGACGCACGCATGTCGACAAGGCTGCGGCCCCGATCGTCGGCTATCGTGCCACGAAGCGTAGCTCCAAGGGTGGGAAGAAGCTGCGCCGGGCAGCCGCGTCTGCCCGCGTGAAGGCCGAGGTGTCGGAGACCGCCGGCAGCGTCGGACGCGCCGTCGGATCCGGATTCAGGTACGCGGGCATGGGCCTCGGGGCCATCATCGTGCTCGTCGTGGTCTTTGTGCTTGTCGCGACCGGCATCAACCAGGCGGCGCGGTTTCTTGCCAAGCGCCAGGCGGTCAAGGAGAACTCGCCTGCAGCGGTGAAGGAGCGGGCGAAGGACAACCTTCTGATCATCGGGACTGATGGCGTCAACGGGGCCGACTTCCTCGCGGTTCGGCTTGATGAGAAGAACGGGCAGGTCTTTGGGGTGGCCGTACCTGATGGTGCGTTCATGGAGGTGCCCGGGCAGGGTTTTGAGCGCATCGGTGATTCGTTCAAAGCCGGACCCGAGGTCTCGATGGCGGCTATCTCGAACTACCTCACGGTTCCCTTCGAGCGGTATATCGTCGTCTCCAAGCAGGCGTATCAGGACGCGCTCAAGAACCAATCCCTCAAAGGTTTGATGGCCACGGTCACTGCGACCGATCTCTCGGCCGCCGACACCGAACGTATCAGCGCATTCATGGAGAGCGTCAAGACCGAGCAGGTCGCGCTTGTCCCACTCCCTGTGAAACCCATCAACCTTGGGCAGCAGACGTACTTCGAGCCACAGCGCGACCAGGTCGCCGATCTGCTCCTGCTCTGGTGGAATGTGAAGCTCGGCTCGGACGAGGGCGTGGTTCGGGCGATCGTGTACAACGGTGCAGGCAGTCCCGGGGTAGCCGGAGAGGCCGCACAGGAGCTGATTGCAGCCGGTATCCGTGTCGTCGACACCAAGAACGCGGATCGCTTCGATTACAAGGAGACGCTGATCGTCGTGCAGGACGGTGACCTGGAGGCCGGCGCGACGATTCGAGAGGTTCTTGGCGTCGGGAAGATCGTCGATCAGCCGTCCGAGCAGGATGTGGCTGATATCATCGTTATCATTGGACAGGACTGGAAATCGCCGAAAGGGTGATCCTGCTGGAGATCAAAGAGTACGCCCTGCTTGCCGCGCATGCAGCAGCCGAGAAGAAGGCCAGTGACGTGGTAGTGCTCGATGTTGCCCCGTCGCTCGTGATCACCGACTACTTCGTCATCGCGTCCGGGTCGACCGACCGTCAGGTCCACGCCATCGCTGACGAGATCGAAATGCAGCTGAAGGCTGCAGGACTTCGTGCGATTGGCCGCGAGGGCGAGCGGGAAGCCAAGTGGATCCTGCTCGATTTCGGCGACATCGTCGTGCACGTCTTCCAGCCGGATGAGCGCGAGTTCTATCGCCTCGAGAAGCTGTGGAACGACACGGAGCGGCTCGCGCTTCCCGAGGAAGTCGCTAATGCATCCGCCGAGGCAGAGCCGGAGCACGACCACTCGTGACGGCCGCTACCAAGCGTCTCCTCGTCACGCTCGCGCTCGTGGGTGTGTGCGCGGTATGGGGCGGTACCTTCGTCATGGTCAAAGGTGCCGTGTCCGAGTACCCGCTCTACGCCTTCCTTGGCTGGCGCTTCGCAATAGCCGTCGTGGCGTTCCTGCTGCTGTTCCCGGGTACGTTCCGAAGGTTCGCTCCCGGCACTGTCCGGGTCGGTCTCCTTGCGGGCGTGTTTCTCATCGCCGGGTACGTCTTTCAGACGTGGGGGCTGCAGGGGACGACGGCGTCGAAGGCCGCATTCATCACTGGCATGTTCGTGGTGATCACGCCTGCGATGCAGGCGATAGTACTCAGGCGTCCGCCGCAGGTGACGACGGTGGGGGGCGTGATCCTGGCGGTCGTTGGGCTGTGGCTGCTGTCGGGCGCGAGCGCCGACGGCTGGACGGCAGGGGACACTCGCGTCCTGCTGTGCGCGATCGCCTACTCGGCGCACATGATCGTGCTCGGGGGGCCAGGACGACGGCACGACGCACGCGCACTGACACTCGTGCAGCTCGCGGTCACCGGTGTCGCGTGTGGCGCAGTATCGCTCGTTGCCGAGAGACCGTATGTCTGGCCATCCTCGAACGTCTGGGTGGCGCTTGTCGTGACCGGCGTGCTTGCCAGCGCCGTCGCGTTCGCCGTGCAGACGTATGCGCAGCGGATACTCTCACCAGCGAAGACAGCGCTCGTGCTGATCATGGAGCCGGTGTTCGGCGGGGTCTTCGGCTGGCTTGCCGGTGATGCGCTTGGCGTGAAGGGTATCGCAGGCAGTGCACTGATCCTGTGCGGCATGCTGGTGGCCGAGTTTCTGGGCAGTGCACGAGGCTCGGGCGAGCACGTTCAGCTGGAGCCCGCGCTCGAAGGTCCTTCTGTCGCGGTGATCGAGCCGGGATCGGACGGGAACAGCTTCGAATGACACGGTTGACCGCGTCTTGGGGGCTGCTATACTAGCGCTTGCCGTTTTGCGGCAGCCAGTAGTGGGGCCATAGCTCAGCTGGGAGAGCGTCTGGCTGGCAGCCAGAAGGTCAGGGGTTCGAGCCCCCTTGGCTCCACCAATAGAAGTGACCAGAAGAGCGGACTGTGTCCGCTCTTCTGCTGTTCGTACGGACCTTCGCCATGATAGGATGGCTTCATTAGTTGGTCTTAAGTCACATGTACGGAGGAACCAACCGTATGCGACGCGGGTCTTCGCGCCAGGTAATGAAGCCACTCACGAGAACGACACATCACGGGCTGGGTATGCTCGCCATCCTGGCTGCAGTTCTCTTTGTCGTTCTTTCGGTACCCTCGGATGCCTTCGCCGCGAACCCCCATGGTGGGTACACGTCATCGAGCGGGTCGTGCCAACTGTGCCACGACCTTCACGTCGCCGAAGGCGACTCCATCCTGACTGCGCAGTCGCAGAAGTTGCTGTGCTACAACTGTCACGACGGCACCGGGAGCGCACTTAACACCAAGGCCGAGTTCGGTGAATCGGTCGTGGGGACGACGACAGCCAAGAGCTCGCACCCGGTTCCGACCGGCGTCATGCAATGCGCTGACTGCCACACCCCGCATGCGGGTCCTGCCGAGGGTAACCCGGGCTCACTTAGTGCGGGGTCGTCTGAGGCGACGGGCGGCGTTGCCGTGTGCGGCGCGTGCCACGGCTCCGGATCGGCCCTGCCCGGCGGGAATCTGGCTGAGCCGATCGCCGGTACGCCGCACGCATCGATCACCTCCTCGGCAAGCGTTGCCGGCATTGCCTGCGTGGCATGCCACGAGCCGCATGCTTCCTCAAACGCCGACTTGGTGCGTTCGACACTGCGAACCGAATCACAGACGACCATCACTGTCTCCGGAGAGCCCGGCTTATGTCTCGGCTGTCATCAGGACAGCGGGGGGATGTATGCGGGTGCGTCAGCAGCAGGTACGCAGAAGCACTCCACCGTTGCCAGCTCTACCAAGGCGCTGACATCGTGGCCGGGCGCTTCTGGCAGCGCAGCGGGATGCGATGGATGCCATGAGCCGCACGGCAGGGGAAGCGGTCCCTCGTACACCCGTGTCTCGGGAGAAGACCTGTGCCGCACGTGTCACGACGACGCGTCGCTCGTCTACCCGGCCGGCTACTCGTACCGGGGCGCGAGCGCGTTCAGCGGCTCGGGTCATGAGGGCATCACGGCCCCCGGCATCAGCTACACCTCGGTACTTGCCGAGCCACCTGGATTCGCTGCCTGGGAGAGCACGGTCGTTCCTACGCCGAGCAGCCCCGGCACACCTGTCACTCCCGCGCGCGCGGCTGCGCTGCTAACGAGCGACGGTTCTCGACTCGTGACGTCGCTCCAGCTCGTCGATGGCGACTGGGACTATCAGATGTACCGATTCAAGGCCCCGATTGCGCGTGGCGACATGACCGCGATCCGCGTTCATTGGGAGGGCTACGGCGAGGAGGCAGCCGGATTCCCGGTGGTGCTCTCGGCATGGAATGTCGGAAGTGGTGCATGGGACCTGCTTCAAAGCGCGCAGATGATCACACAGGCGACAGTGAACCTTCCGCTGTCGGCCGCGAACCACGTCGCGGACGATGGCTACATCTATCTCATGGCCAAAGCGCGCTATTCGCGCGACGAGGCGCTTGTCTCCGGTCCGACCATCACGGCCATCAACGGGAACTCCGCTCAGGTCGAATGGGTGACCTCCGGCTTGACGAGCAGCTGGGTGGACTGCGGCACGACGTCGTCGTACACGAAGACCACGGGCACTGCCGTACGCACCCAGACGCACTCGGTGCGGGTCACCGGACTGGCTCCCGGCGTCTGGCATTTCCGCGTGCGCTCCGTGGCTCTGGATGGGAGTTCCTACACGTCGGGCGATATCGTGAGGGGCATACCGCGTCCGACGATCGCGCCGAATCCGACCGGTCCGGGGTGGGCGGGCGCTGATGTCCTCCGTACGTTCACCTGGGCGGCTCCGCTGTCGGCACCCGGCGGCCCGTTCGAGTTCCGGTTCTTCCTCTACAAGGACGGTGCGCTCTACTCGTCCACCGATTGGACGACCGCGACGACGCGCGACGAGACGCTCGGTCTCGGCGTCTACACGTGGCGCGTTGAGGCGAGGGACGCATCCGGCAACTCGTACGACTACTCGATTTGGGGCACGCATTACATC
>CAZGNF010000068.1:10273-10675 GCA_964527045.1 uncultured Coriobacteriaceae bacterium
CATTACATCTATGACGCCACCGGCTCCTGTCCGTTCCTCTTCACCTGGGATGGCGGGAAGTTCGATTACGAAGCCGACCTCTACACGACCGGGAAGCTCGCGAGCCCCAGGTCAAACGGCACCTATCAGAAGCCGAACCCGAACGACTACTACGTGCTCGACAACACTCCGGTCGAGAAGGATGGTGCACTTGAGCTCCGCCTCGTCGAAGAGCGGTTCGAGACCGACTACCTCGATGCATTCCAGCTCTTTGCCGTTGACGTTCCCGAAGGTCGCACCGTTGTAGCCGAGAAGATTCCGCAGGGTGGCACCTATCAGCCGCTCGAGGACGTCATCCACACTGTGAGTTCGACGATGAGCGCGCCGCTCGTCATCGACGGGCGCTTCTACGGACTCATCAAC
>CAZGNF010000068.1:10685-11449 GCA_964527045.1 uncultured Coriobacteriaceae bacterium
CCTACGAGTCGATCGAGCTCGACCTCGGGGACCTGTCCGACGCCGAGGCCGTCAAGCTGGTCTTCGAGGGCATGAGCCGCTTCCCGGAGACGCCTGAGGGTAAGGTGCTCGGCACTGCGGGCGTTCGTCAGAAAGTGGAGGTCGTCGACGCAAGCGGCAACTGGGTGGCGCTTCCGGGCGACTGGCCCAAGCCCGCCGAGTTCGCGCGTCCGTACATGCTCGACCTCACCGGGAAGTTCCCGACCAACGACTACCGGGTTCGCCTGACGTTTCTGCTCAAGACGTACGTGGACTCGGTCAAGCTCGACACCACCGCGGACGAGCCGCTTAAGGTGACCGAGGTCGAGCGGACCTCGGCCGAGTTGCGCCGACACGGTGTTGATGGCAAGTCCTCGGACGGCGATATCTACGAGTACGTGTACGGCGAGCCCAACAGCCAGTCGGGCTACCTGCCAGGCAACTACACTCGCTTTGGCGAGGTCGGGCCGTTGCTGAGCGAGGCAGATGACAAGCACGTGATCTATGGCTGTGGCGACGAGATCGCGATGCGTTACAAGCGCCCGGCACCGGCGCAGGACGGCATGACGCATACGTACGTCGTGTACGCGAAGGGCTACTACAAGGACCTCAACACCGACGTCGAGAAGACGGTCGAACCGCTACCGTTCTCGGCGATGTCGAACTACCCGTACCCCGCGAGCGAACGCTACCCGGATGATGCCGACCATGTCGCGTATCAGACCGAGTGGAACACACGGGTGCAC
>CAZGNF010000069.1:0-9578 GCA_964527045.1 uncultured Coriobacteriaceae bacterium
TCCCTGGACGAATCCGGAGGCCGGCGGCTCGATCGGCTGCGTGTCCTCGCGCTTCTCGGGCGCGGGTGCTGGCTCATGGGCTGGCTGCTCCAGACCCGAGAGCTGCGATTCGACGGCCGCCGCGTACGACGGCGCCGGGGCAGCCATCGCCGGCGTGACTTCGACATCGCCAACAACGCCGCTGTCCGTCTGACCGGTCATCACCTTCACGTCCTCAGGCAGCGGGATCTCGCCAAGATTGCGGACGTGCGTCTCCAGCAGCGAGCGGAAACGACCGCGGAAATCCTCCTCGGCAGCCTTGATGCGCATCAGCTCCGCCTGCGTCTTCTGCTTCTGCTGGAGAGCGTTATGAATGATCTCCTTCGCCTTGACCTCGGCGTCCTTGAGAACGACCTCGGCCTCGTGGCGCGCCTTGGCTACGATGTCCTCGGCGGACTGCTGAGCGCTCACCATGGTGTTATGGAGCGTGCGCTCCATGTCCTGGTAGCCCTTGACCTTCTCTTCGATTGCCTCGTTGCGCTCAGAGAGGTCGATATTCTCCTTGAACAGACGCTCGAGCTCATCGGCGACCTGGTCGAGGAACTCGTCGACCTCGGCCTCGTTATAGCCGCGAAGCGAGCGGCCGAATTCCTTATGGTGAATGTCGAGCGGGGTGAGTTTCATCGGTCGAGTCCTTCCGAACCGCTAGAGTCCTGCCGTCCTGAGCAGTGTAACCAATACCGGGCCGATGAGGTACTGCAGCACGAGCACTGCGATCCAGGGCGAGAAGTCCACGTTGCCCATCGGCGGGACGATACGCCTGAAGATACCCACGTACGGCTCACAGACTTGCGCGAGCACACGGTAGACGTCGTAGAGGGCACCCGTCGGGCGAAACCATGACAGGATCACGTATACGAATACCAGGATCCCGTAGAACGAGATGATGCTCCGTACGAGACTAGAAATCGACATCTACGATCCCAACTCCTTCGAGCGACGCACGGCGGCGGCCACGGCATCGAACACGCCCGAGCGAAGCCCACTCGCCTCAAGCGCCTCCACAGCAGCGATCGTCGTGCCACCGGGACTTGAGACCGCGTCGATGACGGCCTCGGGGTGCATCCCGGTACGCTCGATAAGCTCAACCGTGCCACGCAGCGTCTGGAGTGCAAGCGCCTGGGAGATGTCGCGCGACAGCCCCTGGCGCACCCCTGCGCGTGCCAGCGCATCCACGAAGAGCGCCACGTACGCCGGACCGGATCCGGAGATCGCAGTCGCTGCGTCCTGGTAGCGCTCATCAAGAACGATCGAACGGCCAAGCGCCTCGAACATCGCACGCACGGCCTCGACCTGCTCGGCAGTCGCATCGCTTCCGCCGGAGACGACGCTCATGCCCTCGCCTACCATAGCCGGTGTGTTAGGCATGACACGCACGACCGCCGCGCCAGCGCCCAGCTGCGACTCAAGACGGGCCGTTGTGATGCCGGCGGCGATCGAGACCACGATGGCGCCCGCAGGCACCTCCGGCGCAAGATGCGCCAGCACGGCATCGATGACCTGCAGCTTCACCGCAAGCACGATGATGTCGGCATCCGCAACGGCGTCATGTCCGTCCGCAACCGTGGCCACCCCGTGTGCCGAGAAGACCCCGGCGCGGTCAGCGTTGGGCTCGGCCACGGTGACATCCGCAGCGCCAGCGAAGCCGGAGGCCAGCAGACCAGCGACGATGGCTTCGCCCATCTTGCCGCCGCCGATGATGGCGATGCGATTCACGCCCATATCGCTCACGCGTTCGGGTCGAAGAGACCCTTGTCGCGCAGCACACGACGCTGCTCGGCAGAGACTTCGACGTTAGCGGGCGACAACATGAAGACCTTGTCGGAGACCTTCTGCAGGCCGCCGTTCAGACCGTATGTGAGCCCGGATGCGAAATCGATGAGACGGCGCGACAACTCCGGATCCGACATCGAGAGGTTCATGATCACGGGGACGCCCTGCTTGAAGCGATCGGCGATGGCCTGCGCCTCTGAGAAGGCTCTCGGCTCCACGATGTGCATCTTCACCTGTGGAACGGCCTGCATGCCGGGTCCGGGTGTCGGCTCCTGGTACGACGAACGTGACCCCGCACGGGTCGCGCGCTCAAGGTCGGGTTCGCGGTTCACCCGTCGGACCGGCGACGGATCGCCGGTGTCGTACGGGCTGCGATACGCGGGTGCCGGATCGTAGCCGTCGGCTTCGCCCGGAGCATCCTCGTAGTAGCCCTCTTCGTCATACTCGTCATACTCGTCGCCGAGCCCAAGCCGCGCCTTGATCGATTGCCACACGCCCACGGTCGTCTCCTCGCGCGTTCGTCGGGTCTATCGGCCGAATATGGCCCGCCCGACCCGGATGATCGTCGCACCCTCTTCGATGGCTACCCGAAAGTCATTGGTCATACCCATCGAGAGATCCGTCAGTTCCATGCCATTGAACCGCATCGAGGCAAGCGAGGCAAAGAGCCGCGCCGTGTCCCGAAACACCCATCGCACATCCTCAGGCCTGCCGATCGGCGCGATCGTCATGAGTCCCCGGACACGGATGCCCGGCATCTCAAGCGACGCACGAAGGGTGTCCTCGGCTTCCTCGGGCACCATGCCGTGCTTGCTCTGCTCGCCAGAGACATTCACCTGCAACAGGACGTCTTGCACGATGCCGTGCGCCTCAGCCACGCGATCGATATGTTCAAGCAAACGCAGCGACTCGACCGAATGTATGAGGTGTGCACGACCGACGACGTCTTTCACCTTGTTCGTCTGCAGCGTGCCGATGAAGTGCCAGTTCAGATCCGGGAAGAGTCCGTACTTGCCGAGAAACTCCTGGACTCTGTTCTCACCGAAGTCCTTGCAGCCACCGACGATCGCCTTCTGGATCTCCGTGACGCCGACATGCTTCGTGACTGCTACGATCGTAATCTCGTCAGGATCGCGGTCGGCGGCATCGGCGGCATCGCGCACCGCGCACCGGATGCTCTCGTATCGCTCCGCGATCGCGTTCAAATGAGACTACTCTTCTTCCTCGGACGGTGCCTCGAACTGTCCGGTCACCATGTAGGTGATACGGTCACCGATATCGACCGCATGATCCGCGATGCGCTCCAGATAGCGCGACGCCAGAACCATCGAGCTTGCCCATTCGATATCCTCTTCCTCCTGCAGGCGCGCCAGTTCGCGGAAGAACTGCTTGAAGAGGTGGTCGATCGGCTCATCGAGGTCCTGCAACTTGCGCGCAAGCTCCAGGTCGTTCTTCTCAAGCGCCTCAAGCATCGCCTCGAGCACGCGGTGCACGAGGTTGCCCTGGGCCTGGATGAGGTCGTAGAGCGTCTGCGGACCGCGGCGCGACGCAGTGCGCCGAGCCGCCTTCGCGATGTTCACACCGAGGTCGCCCATGCGCTCGAAGTGCATGGAGATGTAGCCGAGGGAGTGCAGCAGCCGCAGGTCGCGGGCGACCGGGAACTGCGTGGCGATGACTTCGAGGCTGTGCTCCTCGATCGCCAGGCACCGCTGGTCGAGGTCATCATCACCGGCGATGACCTGCTCGGCCAGATCGACGTCTCCGTCGACGAGTGCTTTCACGGACAGTCGCGTGACGTCGACGATCGAACGGCCTATGTCGAGTACGCTCTGCTTCAGGTCCTTGAGTTCCTTGCGGAAGTTCTCGCGCATCGGGTGGCTCCACTTCGATTCGTTGCTGCCTACCCGTCGATTATAGCGTGTCCCTACCCGAAGCGACCGGTGATGTAGTCCTCGGTTCGCTTGTCCTTCGGGCTGGTGAAGATATCGGCGGTCCTGCCGAACTCCACAAGCATCGCAGGTTCGCCCATCACTTCCTGCAAGAAAAAGGCGGTCTCATCACTCACGCGAGCGGCCTGCTGCATGTTGTGCGTGACGATGATGATCGTGACCGACGCCTTCAGCTCGGCCATAAGGTCTTCGATCTTCTGGACGCTCGTGGGATCGATGGCCGAGCACGGCTCGTCCATCAACAGCACGTCCGGCTGCACCGCCAACACGCGCGCAATGCACAGACGCTGCTGCTGCCCGCCGGAAAGCGTCAGGCCGCCCCTGCCCAGGATGTCCTTGACCTCTTTCCACACGTTCGCCCGTTTGAGCGACGTCTCCACGACCTCGTCCAGCTCGGCCTTCTTCTTCATGCCGTGCAACCGCGGCCCGTACGCCACATTGTCGTAGATCGACATCGGGAACGGGTTCGGCTGCTGGAAGATCATGCCGATGCGACGCCGAAGGTCGACGGGGTCGACGCCGGGCGCGTAGATGTCCTGGCCGTCGAGCGTGATCAGCCCGTCGACCTTGGTGCCGATGATCAGATCGTTCATGCGGTTGAAGCAGCGCAGGAACGTCGACTTGCCGCAGCCCGACGGCCCGATGAACGCGGTGACCGAGTTGTCCTTGATGTCGCACGTGATGTCGGAGAGCGCCTGGAAGTCACCGTAGTAGAAGTCCAGGCCGCGCACTGCGATCTTCACGGACGGGTCAGCCGAAGGCACGAAGCCCGGCTGATGTTCGGCGAGGGTGTGGTTCATCCCTGCATCCTCCTGTTTCTGCGGAGCAGCCATCGGGCCGAAAGGTTGAAGAACAGAATCATCACCATGAGGAGCAGTGCCGTGCCGAACGCGGCAGGCAGGTTGATGCCCTCCATGGCCATCTGGTACAGATGCACGGTCATCGATCGACCGGGGTCTGTCGGAAGCAACGGCGTGTTGATCATCGTGCCCATCGTGAAGATGACGACCGCAGTCTCACCCACCGCGCGACCGGTTGCGAGAATCAGACCCGTGATGATTCGCGGCATCGCTGCGGGGAGAACGATCCGACTCACCGTCTGCCACTTCGTGGCACCCAGACCATACGAGCCCCAGCGAATGAACTTAGGGACTGCGCGAATCGCTTCCTCAGTGGTGCGCATGACGATGGGGAGCATCAGGAACGAGAGGGCGAGGGCGCCCGAGAGTACCGAGAAGCCGAAACCCATCCCCTCGACGAAGAGCGCGAGGCCAAAAAGGCCCATGACGATCGATGGCACGCCGGCTAGCGTGTCTGCGGCGAATCGGATGATACGCACCAATCGGCCCTGCACCGCGTACTCCGCCAGATAGACAGCGGCAAGTACAGCGATTGGGGTCACGATCACCATTGCGAGACCGGTCACGTAGAGCGTGGACACGATCATCGGCCAGATGCCACCCTCGGCGTTCACGCCGTGGGGTTTGGTGAAGATGAACGCAAGGTTGCGGTGCCCGATACCGTTCACGAAGACGTACAGGATCACGGCACCAAGAACCACGACGGTCGTCAGCCCGGCGATCCAGAAGACCGCGAGCGCAGCGGCGTTGGTGATGCGCTTCACGTCTCTCATGACGCCTCCTCACGCAACCGTGACAGAAGGCGCACGGTCAGAACCAGTCCCATGGAGACCAGGAACAGGATGATCGCCATGCCGAAGAGCGCCGTGCGATGCATGCCTGAAGCGTACGGCATGTCCATGACGATCTGGCTCGTCAACGTCGACAGTGGCTCGCCCATCCCCCGGAAGAAGCCGGGCGCGTTGCCAACGACCATAAGCACGGCCATCGTCTCGCCGATCGCGCGCCCCATGCCAAGGATGATCGCGTCGACGATGCCGATCTTCGCCGCAGGCAGTAACACGCGCGAGATCGTTTGCCACGTCGTGGCACCCATCGCGTACGAGGCCTCGCGCACGCCATCGGGAATCGAGTGCAGGGCATCCTCGGTCAGGGTCGCGATGGTGGGGACGATCATGATCGCGAGGATGATCCAGCCGGTCAGCGGACCGAAGCCGAGCCCACCCGTTAGGTCGGCGACGATGGGGCGCAAGATCAGAAGCCCGAAGAAGCCGTACACAACCGATGGAACGCCCGCCAGCAACTCGATCGCCGGACGCACGATCGAACGCACTTTCGGCGGCGCGATCTCCGAGAGGAACACAGCGGCACCCACCGCAAGCGGCGTGCCGAGCAACAGCGCTCCCACCGTCACGACGATCGACCCGACGAAGAGCGGCAAGATTCCAAAGAGTCCCTCGGTCGGCAGCCACTCCATCCCAAAGAGGAAGCTGCCAGCACCCACCTCGCTGAAGATTGGCCAGCCGCGATACCCCACGAACACGAAGATAAGGGCGACGCCCGCGACGGCCATGAACGCGCAGAGCAAGAACAGGTTCTTGAGCGCGGCTTCCTTGAAGTATGTAGCGCGCGAAACGAGCTTGAGATTGCTCACATCGCCGCGAACAGACGGCATCGCGTCCATGCGAGGTTCGTCAGCCACCGTACGACCCCTTCGCTGTGATCGGGATGAACCCCGCGTCGCGGACGACGCTCTCCTGCACATCCGGCGAGAGGACGAAGTCGAGGTAACTCTTGGCAAGTCCTGTCGGAGCGCCGTTCGTGAACATATGCAGCACACGCTGCACTGGGTACGTTCCGCTGACAACGGTGGCTTCGCTCGGCTCAATGCCGTCGATGGCAACCGCCTTCACGTCATCGGTGACGAATCCAAGCGAGATGTATCCGATGGCACGCGGCTCCTGGGCGACAACCGAGCGCACTTGGCCCGTGCCAGGCAGGATGACGGCGGTTGGGTCGAAACGCTCCTTGTCGAGCACGATCTTTGCGAACGCCTCCCTCGTACCGGATGCTTCGTCCCGATTGACGAGTCCGATTTGCAGGTCGGGTCCGCCAACCTCGCTCCAGTTCGTGATCTTCCCCTGGAATATAGCCTTCACCTGTGCCTTCGAGAGCGAGGTGACCGGGTTAGACGGATTCACGATAATCGCGATCGCGTCGTATGCGATGGGCGTGTCAACCAGACCTAGGTTGAGCTCCTCGTCTTTGAGCTCACGGGACGAGGTACCGATATCGCTCGTGCCCGAGGAGACGTTCTCGATTCCTGCCGAGGATCCCACGCCGCTGACGAGCACCACCTGATCGGGATTTCGCCGCTCGTAGTCTTCCTTCGCCACCTCGGCGATCGGCTGAATAGTCGTGGATCCCGTGACGATGATCTTGTTCTGCGCTGATTGACCGCGCACACAGCCCGAGAGCGAAAGCGCCAGAAGGACGAGCGCTACGAGAGCGGTTCGAGTAGCGCGAATGCGCAATGACGACCGGTGCGGCCCTCTGCCCGGTACGAGTAGAAACGATCCGTGTTGTGAGCAGTGCAGATTCCGAGGTGCCACTGGCGCTCTCTCGAGACTCCTGCGCGGTCGAGGTCCTCGGCCACAGCCGCCGCAAGGTCGAGGCGGTCCGAAGCCCGAGGTATCGTAACAAACATGTTAGCGAATTGCGACACAAGCAACGGGTCGACTTCGTAGCAACACTCCCCGATGTGGGGACCGATGTACGCTGTGATCCTCGCGCCATCGAGCGCGGAATCAAGTAGACGCACCGCATCACCAACGATTCCGGCGTGGGCGCCGCGCCATCCCGCATGCACAACGGCAACCGCACGCGGTGACTCACTCACCAGAATGACCGGCACGCAGTCCGCGAAGAACAGCATCAACGGCACGCCTGGCTCGGTCGTCCACAGCGCGTCCGTCTCGGACAGCGGGCCAGTTCCGTCGAACGCACGCGCACCACAACCGGCGTTCGCCGACGTGACCCGCGTGATCGTCGTGCCATGCACCTGTTCGGCCGTCGTCAGTCTCGCGGCGAACGCGTCCGCGTCGAGGGCAGTGAGTATCCTGCGACGATTGTCATCGACTGCGGACGGATCATCACCGACATGTGCGGCGAGATTGAGCGTCGCGTACGGAACAGCACTCGCTCCCCCGGTTCGCTCCGTGAACGCCACCACGATTCCTGACGTGGCTCGAAGCTCGGCATCCGTATGAACTGCAACCTCGTGTGTCTCGATACGAGCGAGCATGCGTGCACCCGTCTTCAGAGTATCTTCGGTAATCCCTGGCAATTCCGGTGCCGAATGGGGCACACTAGTCACTGTAAGCGATACGTAAGACGAGTGTCGCTCAAGCGTTACTTCCCGGCTGCTCACCGAGAGGGGGTGACTGTATATGAAGCAGTCCTTCAAGTTTGCCGCCCCGCTCGCAATGGGAGCGCTCACCCTCGCCGCCGCAACCCCCGCGTTCGCGCAGGATTACGGCAGCGGCGACGAAGCTGCAGCTGCGGTTTTCTGCGGCGTCTATGCGTGCATCGGCATATTCGGGCTCGTGACCTTCGGGTTCTGGGTGTGGATGATGATCGACGTGTTCCAGCGCCAGGAGTACGAGTTCCCGAATTCGACAGGCAGCAGCAAGACGACATGGCTCGTCATCATGCTGGTTTCGTGGTTGCTGAGCGCGTACTGGATCGCAGCCATCGTCTACTACTTCATGGTCTTCAAGAAGATCAAGCGTGGGACGGTGGGTGCACCGGCGGCTCCTGTGGGGTACGCTCCCCCCGCACCACCTGGCGGGTACGCACCACCGGCGCCTCCGGCCTACCAGCCGCCGCCGGCACCGCCCGCAGCACCTCCGGCACCACCCGCACCACCTGCACCGCCTGCACCGCCTGCACCTCCGGCGGAGTAGCCAAGTCGCACGGTTCGAGGCCCCGCCCCTTTCGGGAGGCGGGGCCTCTTGCTTCCTTACGCGTGAAATACCGAAGGCCGCGCTCCGGCGAGTCCACATGCCTCGACGGAACGCGGCCTTTTGGCGCGTCAGAGTGCCGCTAGCGACGCCTCAGAAACTCCGGGACGTCGAACTCGTCTTCCTTGAGCGGCTCAAAAGTCGGGATGCGTGGCGCGCTGTCCTCCTCGGCGGTGATCGCCGATTCGAATTCCATCGTCTCTTGCTTGCGCTTCGCACCGAAGCCGGTCGCGATGACTGTCACGCGAATCTGGTCCATCAGGCTGTCATCGATAACCGCACCGAAGATGATGTTGGCCTCGGGGTGCGCCGCAGCAGCGACCACCTCGGCGGCCTCGTTGACCTCGAACAGGCCGAGGTCGCTGCCGCCTGAGATGCTGAGGAGAACACCCTGCGCACCCTCGATGCTGCTCTCAAGCAGCGGGCTGGAAATCGCGGCCTTGGCTGCCTCATGCGCCCGATTGTCGCCAGCGGCGATGCCGATGCCCATTAGCGCAGACCCGGCGTCCTGCATGACCGTGCGCACGTCGGCGAAGTCCAGGTTGATCAAGCCGGGAACGGTGATCAAGTCGGTGATGCCCTGCGTACCCTGCCGAAGCACGTCATCCGCGATCCTGAAAGCATCGAGAATGGATGTCTTCTTCTCGGCTACCTGCAAGAGGCGGTCGTTCGGGATGATGATGAGCGTATCGACGACCTCGCGAAGGCGCTTGATCCCCTCTTCGGCCTGAAGTGCCCGCTTGCGTCCCTCGAAGGCGAACGGTCGCGTTACGACTGCAACGGTGAGAGCACCTATCTCCTCCTTGGCGATCTGCGCGATCACCGGAGCGGCGCCAGTCCCGGTGCCTCCACCTTCGCCTGCGGTGATGAATACCATGTCGGCGCCCTGAAGCGCCTCCTTGATCTCCGCCCGGTTCTCCTCCGCAGCCTGAAAG
>CAZGNF010000069.1:9588-11297 GCA_964527045.1 uncultured Coriobacteriaceae bacterium
AGACATGAGCAGCGCCTGTGCGTCGGTGTTCACCGCAATGAATTCGACACCCTTGACCCCGGCTTCGACCATCCGGTTGACGGCGTTTGTGCCGCCGCCACCGATGCCGACGACCTTGATGACCGCCAGGTAATTGGCCCCCGTCTCCAACATCGCACGTCCTCCTGCTGTAGCTTGGCTGCTGTAGTGTAACCCTCAAGTAGATGTATATGGTGCTCAAGCAAACGTCAATCTTTGCATGAACTCTACCCTACACGCAAGGTGTATGCAACATTTTCTTGACTTTGAGCTCGCGACCAGCGGAAACACCCCATGCAAATACATGGATACGCCCGGATTCGCTACTCCCCAAGCCCTCGGATGATGGCAGCGTCCGTTGAGCGTACATCGATGGTGACCACACTGCCGGACTTCTCGCGCATCACTGTCAGTACTATGGCGTCCTTCTTCGCGAGGTCGATGGCCTCACCCATCACGACCTCGACGTTGTCCGTGGTGAGCAGCGTCGTCTCATCGATACTCGGTGCGCTCACTGCGCGGACCTTCTGACGCAACTCGGCACTGATGCCCGACAGCACGTCGAGCGCGTTGCGCAGAACCTCGGACGTCGCAGCCCTGCCCGCCTTCAGATCAAGCCCGGGAATGTCACGAATCGTGGGCAGCGTCGTCGTCTCCTCCAGGGACTGTTCACCCAGCACCATCCCGGACGAGTCGACGACCCAGAAGGCCTCACCGGTATCCACGACCGCGATAGGCTTGCGCTCCACTACCCTGATTCTGAGCGTGTTGGGGAAGTCCCGGGTGACCTGGGCATCAGCGATCCAGGCATACCCGAGAAGCCGCGCCTTGATCGCCCCCGCCGGGAAGCGGAGGAGTGTGGCGCCCGCCGGCACTGCTGCCCGTGAGCGCACAGCTTCATCAGTGAGCCTCTCGGCACCGATCACGTCCACGGTGCGTATCTCGAACAGCTGCGAGCGGTACAGCGCGATTGCCCCACCGATCAACGTCACGAGTATGGCAACCACAAGCGCGATTCGCACCTGTCGCTTGCGTCGTGCCTCCGCTGCGCGGCGCTCACGTTCGTCGCGCTTGCCGCGTGCAACCTGAACCCCGGCCCCCGTACGCGGTGCCTCGACCTCGAACGAACGAGGTCGGACGCGGCTGTTCGTCGGCCTGGCCGTCGCATCGTGCGCGCGGCGTGTAGAGTCAACCTTTGGTTGAGGCACAGGCTGCTCGCTCAACTTCCTGCTGCGCGAGCCGGTCCCGACATGGACCTTCCTACGGTTCTCAGAACTCCCCGAGGAACCGAACCTCCGTCTGGAGCTCGATGCCATACCGATCCCTCACACTCGTCCTGACCTTGTTCACGATGCCGAGCACATCCGCGGCAGTCGCTCCCCCATCGTTCACGATGAAGTTTGCGTGTACATCAGATATGCGAGCACCGCCGAGCGTTGTTCCCTTGAGCCCAACGCTCTCGATGAGTCGCCCCGCTGAGTCTCCCTCCGGGTTGACGAACACGCTTCCCGCGCTCGCCGCTCCCATGGGTTGACTCTGCTTGCGCCTGGTAAGCCCTCGCTCCATCTCGGCCCTGATACGCGCGGGATCTGCCGGTGTCAGGCGCAGCTCACCTTCAACGATGATACCGCGTCCCGCCAGCCCGCTCGATCGATAGCCCCACGCGATGTCGTTCCCACGCAGTCTAATGA
>CAZGNF010000070.1:0-3231 GCA_964527045.1 uncultured Coriobacteriaceae bacterium
GGGCGTGAGATCGGCATCGCCAGCAGCGTTTCGAGCGTCTTGTTCTCCTTCTCGGTGGCGATCGCGACGGCGACCATCTGCGCCGCGAAGATCACGACGATGAAGAGCACGATCGGCACGAAGGTCGTCTGGCCGGTGATGAAGCCCATAACGACGTCAGGGCTGACATCGGCTTGCTTATCGCCGATGAGCACGTGGTCGCGCACCTGGAGCGGGTTCTCAAGGAACGCCGGGTCGAGGCCCGGTGCACTGCCAGCTACCGTTTGCCGCGCCACCGTCTGTTCGACAGCCGCGATCGCCGCCGACAGCGCGCTGCTGTCCTGACCCGACATGAACGAGAACGTCCGGATGACCGAGTAGACATCGACCGGCGCCGACGTGCCTGCGGCGAGTGACTCGCCGTACCCCTTCGGGACCACGAGCAGCAGCGTACCGCCGTTTCCGGAGAGCTCGTTTGTGGCGGCAGCCGGGTCTGCGGCCGAGACGCGGTCGATCTTAAAGCCGGCGGTCTCCACCGCGGTCTGGAGTGAAGCAGAGGCGGCGCTCTTGTCGAGATCGAGCAGCGCAAGGCGGCGGTTCGCCTGCGCCTCCGTGCCCTGGGATCCGACGATGTTGCCGATGAACATGAACATGACGATGGTGATTGCGAACGGCAGCAGGATCTGCGGCGTCACAAGCTCTTTGATCTCCTTGCGGAGCAGCACCCAGAAGCGTCTCATCGGGCCACCTCCGCGAAGACTTCCTCAAGGTTCTGAGCCGAGTACCGCGCCTTCAGTTCGCTCGGCGTCCCGGTCGCGTGGACGACACCGTCGTGGATGATCGCAACCCGGTCTGACAGATACTCGATCTCCAGCATGTTATGGCTCGAGAGCAGTACCGCCATGCCCTGCCGGGTGAACCCCTTGACCGTATCCCGTATGTCGAGCGCGCCAAGAACGTCCAGGCCGCTTGTGGGCTCGTCCAGGATCGCGAGCTTCGGCTTGGTCATGATAGAGCGCGCAAGCAGCAACTTGCGCGTCATGCCTTTGCTGTAGGTGCCGAGCTTGTCGTCAAGCCGGTCACCAAGGCCCGAGATCTCCCCGGCGGACTTCACGCTCTCCGCCTGCTCGGTTGGGCTCTCGAAGAACACCTCGGCCATGAACTTGAGATAGTCGCGGCCCTTCATGCTCTTGTAGGCGCCGGCTTCCTCGGGCAGGTAACTCAGGCATTCCCGTGCTTTCGCCGGATCCTTCACGACGTCGATGCCGTCGAGCGTGATTGCGCCGGAGGTGGGCTGCAAGATCGTTGCGACCATGCGGAGCGTCGTGGTCTTGCCCGCCCCGTTCGGGCCGATGAGTGCGAACACCTCGCCCGCCTTCACGCTGAAATCGATTCCCTTGACGGCCTCAAGCTGGCCGTAGCGCTTCCGCAGTCCTCTGACTTCAAGTATGTCGCCCATGTGCATCCCCTCTCAGGCGGGTACCTCCACAATTGAACCACAGCCGAAGGGAGTGGTGCCTGTCGGCCGGCGCAGCGTCATCTCCGAATGAGCCATAGGGACCGAGACGGGTATAGGCATGCAAGGTCCCCCCTCTGAAAGGTACAGCTATGTCACCGCTTAGACTCGTGGGTCTCTACGTCATCACGATGGTCATCTTCCTCGGCATCGACTTCGTCTGGCTGTCTACCATGGGTGACCGCTTCTATCGCAAGCAACTTGGCGAGTTGATGCGACCGACGCCGGACCTCACGGTCGCGCTCGTCTTTTACCTCGTCTACGTTGTCGGAGCACTGGTGCTGGTCGTGCTTCCCGCCGTCGAGAAGGGCTCGCTTGCGCAGGCAGTCTTCGGTGGCGCACTGCTCGGCCTGGTCGCGTACGGCACGTATGACATCACGAACCTCTCCACCATCGTGGGTTGGCCGAGAATCGTCGCGGTCGTCGACCTCATCTGGGGCACGACGCTTACAGCAGTCGTGTCGACCGCCGGGTACTTCGTCGCGCGCTGGCTGGGGTGAGGCCAAACAGCCGGCCTCGTTGGCGGTGGCGCGCTGCGTAACACCACAATCTGGTGAACCAGTCTGAACCCAGAGGGGCATCAACCCCTTCAGTTGTCGATTCGTTGGAGGATGCACAGCGTGTCACCGTTCAAGTCATACAGCACTCACGCGATCTCTCACGTCGCTTGTGGCACCACGCTCACTGCGGCCGTCCCGGCCGCCGGGTACTTCGACGCGCTGGCTGGGGTGAGGCCGGCCGCATAACTCCGTCTACGGAGCCGCGCCCGCCGTCGGGCGTTGCCTCCGCGCGCCAAAATGTCCGTGGTTCCGTGTACACTCGTGTTCGTCACCGCGACGGGCACAACGTGATTGGGGGAGATCGTGGAAGCTATCGTCAGCTTGGTAGGTGCCGCCGGTGCAGTGATCTTCGGGCTGTTCATCTTCTTGTGGCTAGCCTGGATCCTGTTCGGCGTACGTATCATCAGGTCGGACCGCGTGGGCATCGTCGAGAAGTGGTGGTCGCCCAAGGGTTCGCTGAAAGACAACATCATCGCGCTCAAGGGCGAAGCCGGCTATCAGCCGGAAGTCCTTCGTGGTGGCATTCACTTCCGCACGCCGCTGATGTATCGCGTGCATGTGATGCCGCTCATCACCATCCCACAGGGCAAGATCGGCTATGTGTTCTCGCGAGACGGCGAGCCGCTCGAGCCGGAGCAGACGCTGGCGCGCCTGGCCGACTGCAACTACTACCAGGACGTCCGTTCGTTCTTCGCGAACGGCGGACAGCGTGGGCCCCAGCGCGCGATTCTGCGCGAGGGTACGTACGCGTTCAACCTGGCGCAGTTCGTCGTCATCACCGAGAGCCGCACGTTCTTCCTGCCGATGGGCAGCAAGGAAGAGGAGATGACCATCTCCTCGATGGCCACGTACCTCCATAGCCTCGGTGGCTTCGATCCGGTCATCATCAGGGGTGCCGACGACCGAACCGGTATCGTCACGATCCACGACGGTCCCTCGCTGCCGATGGGTGACATCATCGCACCTGCGGTCGGCGACCTGGCAACGGATCCGAACTACCACAACAACTTCCAGAATCCCGAGAAGTTCCTGGCTGCGGGCGGCTATCGCGGCCGTCAGTACCAGGTGCTGACGGAAGGTACGTACTTCATCAACCGGCTCTTCGGTACCGTTGAGGTCATCCCGAAGGTCACGGTCGCGGTCGGCTTCGCGGGCGTGGTTGTCAGCTACATCGGC
>CAZGNF010000070.1:3241-11268 GCA_964527045.1 uncultured Coriobacteriaceae bacterium
CAAGGGCACAGACACGTCGGGCGAGGAGTACCGCCACGGCGAGCTCGTCGCGCCTGGTAATCGCGGTGTCTGGAACGAGGCGCTCCTTCCCGGCAAGTACGCGTTCAACACGTACGCCGGCGCAATCGTCATGGTTCCCACGACCAACATCATCCTCAAGTGGGTTCGTGGCGAGGTCGGCGAGCACCACTACGACGAGAACCTTGCCGAAGTGAACCTCATCACCAAGGACGCCTTCGAGCCGCTGCTGCCGCTCTCGGTGGTCATCCACATCGACTACAAGAAGGCGCCCCTCGTCATCCAGCGCTTCGGTGACATCAAGATGCTTGTCAACCAGACGCTCGACCCGATGGTCTCTGCGTATTTCAAGAACATCGGCCAGACCAAGACCATCATCGAACTCATCCAGCAGCGCTCCGAGATCCAGAAGAACTCCTCGGTCGAGATGCAGGAGAAGTTCGGCCACTACAACCTCGAGCTCGAAGAGGTCCTTATCGGCACGCCTCACTCGATGGCCGGGGACGACAAGATCGAGACGATTCTCATGCAGCTCCGTGACCGGCAGATCGCCTACGAGAAGCTTGAGACCTTCGAGAAGCAGCGCATCGCCTCGGACAAGGAGCGCGAGCTCAAAGAGGCGCAGTCCGTTGCCGAGCAGCAGACGGCCCTCACGCAGTCGCAGATCAACATCCAGGTGCAGGAGAACCAGGCCCGCGCCGACCTGCAGCGTGCCGTTCAGGACGCCGAGCGCGTCCGCACGCTCGCCAAGGCGGATGCCGACCGTGTGAAGACGCTTGCATCCGGTGATGCAGAGAAGGTCAAGCTCATGGCCGAGGCGGACGCCAAGAAGGTCGAGATGATGGCCGAGGCAGACGCCACGCGCGTGAAGAAGATCGGTGAAGCCGACGCCCTGCGGGTGAAGCTCATCGCTCAGGCGGACGCCGAGAAGGAAGCCAAGGTCGGTGTCGGCAAGGCCATCGCCATCGACGAACAGGTCAAGGCGTACGGCGGCCCGCAGCTCCAGCTCATGCAGGACGTCATGACCAAGCTCGCTACCGCGATCGAGACCTCCAAGGTGCCGATCGTCCCCAGCACGGTCGTGAACATGGGCGGTGGCGGCGACGGCGGCAACGGCGACGGCGGCGCGAACATGAATGCGTTCGGTCTGCTGATGTCGCTCATGGCCACCGACAAGCTCGGCGACTTCACGGCGGCAGCGGAGCGGATCGCAGATCCAGCCCAGGCCGAGATGGTCGCGAGCATCAAGCAGCAGCTGCGTGACCAGGCTGCCGCGGCGGCCGAGGAGGACAAGCCGGCCTCCAAGAAGCCGGTGCCGGACGCCGAGGTCTAGTGCCTGCGGCTCCTTGAACACCGAGAGGCCCCGCTTCGGCGGGGCCTCTTCGTTCGATGCGGCTCGCGCGGTTCTGTGTGCTGTATGATAGGCGGCGCGCTGAGACGGGCCGGCACACCCGACAGCGCGACGTCGGGGCCGTTCGTCACCGGAAGGCAGGGAATGACCCCCCGGGCGTCGAAGCAAGGGGTGAGATCGAGCGAGCCGAGACCCGCAAGCGTCTGAACCGCCCCGTGTGGAGGACCTGAATGCTTTCCGAGCGCACCATCACTGCCGCCCTGCGGCTTCTCAACAAGAGCTACCTGTACACAGAACCGGTCGACCTTCCGCGCCTTCCCGGACCGCGCGAGGGTCACGGGTACACGCTCTACGCGCACGTCCCGTTCTGCGAACGGCTGTGCCCGTACTGCTCCTTCAACCGGTTCCTCTACCACGAGGACCGCGCCCGCACCTACTTCAGGCACCTTCGCGCCGAGATGCGCATGGTCGCCGACATGGGCTACGACTTCGCGTCGCTCTACATCGGCGGCGGCACGCCGACGATTCTCATCGATGAGCTCTGCGAAACGATCGACCTCGCACGCTCGCTCTTCCCGGGAATCGGCGAAGTGTCCGCCGAGACCAGCCCGAATCACCTCACCGAGAAGACGATTCTCGCGCTCAAGCATCGCGTTCAGCGGCTCTCGGTGGGCGTTCAGTCCTTCGATGACATGCTGCTCCAGCAGATGGCGCGCTATGACAAGTACGGTTGCGGCCAGGAGGTCTTCGAGACGGTGAAGGCGGCGGCCGGCGAGTTCCACTCGCTCAATGTCGACATGATCTTCAACTTCCCGAGCCAGACACTGCAGATGCTCGAGCACGACATCGAGCTCGTGCGCGCCACCGGTGCCAACCAGACCACGTTCTACCCGCTCATGGCGTCACCGAAGATGCGCGGTGAACTCGCCCGGACGATCGGGCAGATCGACTATCCGCGCGAAGTCGAGTTCTACCGCACCATCTGCGACGGACTCGCGCCCGAGTTCGAGAACTCCTCGGCGTGGACGTTCTCGCAGGAGAAGGGCTCCATGATCGACGAGTACATCGTCGACCACGAGGAGTACCTCGGGATCGGCTCAGGCGCGCTATCGTTCCTTGACGGCCGCATCTACCACAACACGTTCTCGCTGCACGATTACGAGCGGCGCATCACTGATGGTCGGATGGCGGTGGCGAAAGCCGGTCGACCGTACAGCCGCGTCGCCCGCATGCGCTACCGTTTCGTCACCGATCTCTTCGGGCTGCGGCTCGACAAGGACCGGTTCCGCAAGGACTTCGGTGTCTCGATCGAGATGGGCCTCCCCGCCGAGATGGCTTTCATGCACCTGGCGGGCGGCATCGCATCCGATGACGGCCACACGCTCACGCTCACCGACAAGGGGCGCTATCTGCTGCTCGTCATGATGCGCGAGACACTTGCATCCTCAAATGACATCCGAGATCACGAGCGGACGCTTCTGCCCGCCGATGAGAAGATGCTACTGTTCGATAAC
The DNA here is from genome assembly GCA_964527045.1 of uncultured Coriobacteriaceae bacterium. Lineage (GTDB taxonomy): Bacteria > Actinomycetota > Coriobacteriia > Anaerosomatales > Anaerosomataceae > UBA2286. The sequence continues at coordinate 6,125 of CAZGNF010000070.1, forward strand.
CAGCATCCCTGCGAGACCGTTGTATCTGCCGAGGAGTGCCTCGCCGCAAGCTAGGATCGCTGGCCCGGGCCGGTACTCGGAGCAGGACGAGGAGCGATGAGCGACAGCACTGCATCTTCAGCGACCGCTGACATGCCGCGTGGATCCACGCTTGCGAACTACCTCGCGCTGACCAAGCCGAAGCAGACCGCGCTCTTGCTGGCGACTGCCGCGGGCGCGTACGTGCTTACGGCGTCGCCGAATCTCGACTGGGTCCGGGCCGCGCTCGGCATGCTTTCGCTTGGACTCGCAGTATCCGGTTGTACCGTGCTCAACATGGTGCTCGACCGCGATATTGACGCGATGATGGGCAGAACCGCCACCCGTCCGCTCCCTGGCGGTGACATCGACGTGCGCACGGCCACGCTCTTCGGCATGGCCATCTCCGTGGCAGGCGTCGTGATGGCCGCGTTCTTTTCGCTGACGTTTTGGGTGGTCGTCGGCAGCGGACTCTTCTTCGATCTCATCGTCTACACGTTGTGGCTCAAGCGTCGCACACCGCTCTCGATACTCTTCGGAGGTATCTCGGGGGGCATGCCGGCGCTTGCCGGACGGGTGCTAGCGCTCGGTCATGTCGATCTTGTCGGTGTCCTGCTGGCGGCGGGTGTCGTTCTTTGGATCCCATCGCACATCCTTACGCTGGCGCTTCACTATGAAGCCGAGTACGCCGAGGCGGACGTTCCGGTCTGGCCGAGAATCTACGGCGCGGATGCGACCCGGCGTGTGATCGCAGGGGCTACGTTGCTGGCGGCGATCGTACTGATGGCCGCTGGTGTCATGGAGCGCATCGCGCTACCGGCCCTGGCTGTCCTGGGCATACTGGGAGTGGGCATTTGCGGGCTTGCCGTCTACGGTCTGGCTCGCCCGTCAGAGCGCACCAACTGGCTGCTCTTCAAAGGCGCCTCGATGTACATGCTCGGTGCGTTCGTGTGCCTCACGTTCGGGGCGGTTCTCTAGCGACCGTTCATCGGCACGGGCAGCGCGCTGCATGCAGGAGGGCGTATCATCGCGGTGTGGTGAGCGAACTCGCGAGAGGATACACACATGCCGGAAGTGAACGAACCACTCGGATTCAGTGAGAGTTTCTCGACAGAGCACGCACAGCGCATGTTGGACTTCTACTCCAAGACGCTGATGGCGCTTGGCTATAAGGCCGAGGCGTATCCGGAGCTTGAAGAGCATGTCGGCGGCCGGAAGTTCGAGACGCCCAAGTTCCAGACACTGTGCCACGCAATGTGGATGTGCGATCGGACGCGGGAGTTCCTGCGCGGAGGCCGTTTCGCGAAGGTCTACCGTTGGATAGGCACGATTCAGGGCATTCTCTTCATGAATGGCGTGTTCAGCCTCGCGGAGCTCAAGCAGCACAACCGATTCGAGATCCCGGAATCGGTTCCATATCGGAACAACAGCTAGCAGGGAGCGCTACTTGGATGCCTTCTCGCCCATCAAGGGGAAATGCCGCTTCTGGCGCGAGCAGGCGCACCTGGACGACGTTTGGGACACCTCGCTCAAGAAGGAAGACGAACGCGTGATCTGCACGTGCTTCGTTGAAGGCGACATGTGGCAGATGAAGGCCAAAGAGACGCCAGCCGACTGTCCCAATCGCTACAGCTGTCGCTACTACGTGCGCTCCTGAAAGCGCGCCGGAGACGTCTGGAACGAAACAGCGGCCCCCGGGAATCCCGAGAGCCGCTGCCGGTAGCCGTTCGACGTCCTTCGTGAGCAGTGATCGTGCGTCGCTCGGCGAATCCGCTCTATGTCAGACGTAGGAACCTGAGACTTTGACCTGGTAGCCGGCACCATTGCAGCCAGGACAGGTGCGGTGCTTCCTGTCTCCGGTGTTCACGGTGACCGCGACCACCTTGTTGCCCTTGCAGACCGGGCACGTCTCTTTCCTGACCATCCCGCACCTCCTACGAACGATGCCGGGACTAGTTGAGCAAGGTACATGCCAGATAAGCGTATGTGAACGCCCGCACAGCGTGACCATGCGGGCGTTCATTCTATTGGTGCGAGATGGCCGCTACATCGAGTCTTTCGCGGTCTCCTCGAGCGCCTTGTCGATCTGCCTGCGTAGCGCGGGCGGCAGGCCGGGAATCTCCAGGTCGAGGAACCCGCGGGTGATCATCGAGATGGCCTCGTCCTTGGGGACGCCACGGCTCATCAGGTAGAAGATCTCCTCGGCGGCGATCGGCGAGATGGCAGCCTCATGGCTGAGCTCGGCACCGGGCGCGCCTTCGCTGGCGAGGTCGGGTATCGCCCACTGCGTGGATTCGGCGGACTGCACCATGCCCCGGCAGTCGAGGTGCGCCTTGCAGTCGTTAGTGCGGCCGATGAGCCGACCGCGGCTGTAGACGATCGAGCGGTCGCGGGAGACGGTGCGCGCGATCGCCTCGGAGCGGGAGCCAGCGCCTTCCATGATCGACTCGGAGCCGACGTCGATGTAGCTGTCCTCGAGCCCGTAGATGATCGAGTTGAACACAGCGCGCGAGCGGTCGCCCTCGAGCTTGGCGACGGGGAAGCTCTGGATCGACTTCACCGGCTTCATCAGCACGTAGTTGTTCACGTATGTGGCGTCCTCATCGAGCACGATCGCGGTGCGCGGACGCACGTCGAAGTCCTCGGCCCAGTTGTGGATCATCGTGAAGGTGAGCTTGGCGCCTTTGCGGATGTAGAACTCCGAGATGCCGGCGTGCAGACCCTCGCGGACCTTGGGGTGGATCGTGCAGCCTGTGATGACGGTCGCCTCGGAGCCTTCCTCCATGACGATCACGTTGTGGACGTTCTGGGTGATGTTGTTCTCGCTCACGAAGAGGCACGCCTGGATCGGCTTGTCGATCTTCTGGCCCGGGAGCACGCGGATGAAGTACCCCTCGGTTTCCTGCAGGGCGACGAGCGCGGTGTACTTGTCTTTGTCGGGAGCGACGGCGCGCCAGTAGTACTGCTCGTACATGAGGTCGGGGTAGAGCTCGACCGCCTCCTTGGTGCTCATGATCTCGAGTTTGCCGCCGTACATCTCGGTCACGCGCTGGTAGATGGGGGAGCGGTCGACCTGGAAGTACGAGCCCGAGCGGCCCTCTTCCGAAGCGTCGATGCCCACGCCGAGCGCGACTTCCTTCATCTGCTTGTCGAGCGCCTCAAGCGACTCGACCGACTCGGCATCCTTCGCCGCGTTGAACGCCGAGAGGTCCAGGTCCGGACCGTACGCCGCCTTCTTGTCGCGGGCCGCCTCGGCGAGCGCGCGGATCTCTGCCTTGCGTGCTGCTACATCTGGCATATCGCACACTCCACACACTTGTCGTAGCCGTGCTTGCCGATCTCGCCGATAAGGTCGCGCGGGTTGCCCTTGCAGGCGAGCTTGCCGTTGTAGAGGACGTGGCCGATGTCGGCGTTCACGTACTCCAGGATGTGACCCGTGTGCGTAACGATGAGGCCCGAACGCGTGCCCTTGCCGACTCGCTCAGCCTTGAGCAGGCGCGTCATCGCGCCGCCCACGACTGCGATGTTGTCGAGGTCGACGCCGGACTCGGGCTCGTCGAAGAGCGTGAGGTCGGGCGCCTGCGCGAGCAGCTGCGCCATTTCGGAGCGCTTCATCTCGCCGCCCGAGAAGCCCATGTTCACGTCGCGGTCGATCATGCGCTCGAGCGTGAGTTCGCCGATGACGTCCGCCATCGCGCCCTCGTCGAACGAATCGCCACCGGCGACCTGGATGAGCTGCTTGAGCTTGATGCCACGCACAGCAGGCGGTCGCTGGAACGCAACGCCGATGCCGAGGCGAGCGCGCTCGTCGATCTCGAGGCCGGCGAGGTCGGTGCCTTTGAAGAGGATGCGACCTGCCGTCACGCGATAGCCGGGCAGGCCGACGATCGTGTTGAGCAGGGTGGTCTTGCCGCCGCCGTTCGGACCGAGGAGCACGTGCGTCTCGCCTTCGGCGATGACCAGGTCGACGCCGCGAAGGATCTCGCGGTCGCCAACGCTCACATGAAGTCCCTCGACCTGAAGCAGGGGCGAAGTGCTGTCAGCAGACATGCGACACCTCGTTCCGTTCAGGGGAATTGACGAGTGAGGCGAAGCCTCTCGAAGCAATCTACCGCAACCGTGGTGCCGAAGACCACACCGCGGCCGCCGTCCGGTACGATTGCCCGAGGAGGTGCGGCGTGAGCGACAGGGATATCCAGGCATTCCGGGAGCTGGTCCTCGGCTATTACGAGGAGCATGGCCGAGACCTGCCGTGGCGTCGCACTCGCGACCCCTACGCGATCCTCGTCTCCGAGGTGATGCTGCAGCAGACGCAGGTGCCGCGTGTGGTCCCCAAGTACGAAGCGTTCCTCGGCGCATTCCCGGATGTGGAGGCGCTGGCGTCCGCGTCGCTTACCGACGTGCTGGCGCTGTGGTCGGGCCTTGGCTACAACCGTCGCGCGAAGTCGCTCAAACAGGCCGCCGAGATGATCGTGGCCGAGCACGGCGGCCGCGTGCCGGACACAGTGGAGGCTCTGACCGCGCTGCCCGGCATCGGCTTCGCGACGGCCGCGCAGATTCTCGCGTTCGCTTTCGACGTGGCGGTGCCCTTCATCGAGACGAACATCCGCTCCGTCTACATCCACGAGTTCTTCGGCGATGCGGAGGGCATCCCGGACAGCGCGATCCTGCCGCTTGTGGACGTCACGCTGGATCGTGAGGACCCGCGCACCTGGTACTACGCGATCATGGACTACGGGACCGCGCTTAAGGCGACCGTCCCCAACCCGTCGCGTCGCAGCGCCCACCACGCGAAGCAGTCGCGGTTCGAGGGCTCGATGCGGCAGGTGCGCGGTGCGCTGCTGCGCGAACTGACCGCACGGTCGGGGCTGCGCCCGGAGGCGCTCGCGGAGGTGACGGGCTTTGCGGAAGAGCGGGTCCTCTCGGCACTGGAGGCGCTTGTTGCCGAGGGATTCCTGGTTACCGAGGACAGCACCTACCGTATCGCGTGAGCGGGAGTTGTGTGACGGATTAACACTCGCGGCCGCTCGTCAGATTCGCGTAATCCTCCAGGTGCTGGAAGCCGATGAAACCAGTAGATCCGAATGGGCGCTCCTTAAGGGGCGCTAGCGCCGAGGGCCGTCGCC
>CAZGNF010000071.1:0-2273 GCA_964527045.1 uncultured Coriobacteriaceae bacterium
GCTCGAAGACGACGACCGGGCAGGGGAGCATGAGCGCGATCTTCGGGTCGGCGGCAAGTACGGCGTGCGCGTGCTTCGCATTGCACGTTTCGATGATCGTGAGAGGCTCCCGCTCGAAGCCCTTCTCGGCAAGCGTCTCTTGCACGTCGTGCACGAACTGGACGCGGAAGCCGCTTTCGGTGAGCGCCGCCTGGACGGCTTCGACGGCCTCGGCGAATGGCTTCTGCGTTGTGACGGTGTAGTCGAACTGCATGGTGACTCCTTCTTGAACGCCTGTAGGACGGGCCCGGCGTGCCCGAGTCAGGATACTGCGCGGCACTCGAAAATACCATAGGGGGTATCGCGAACCCACATCGTCATGCCGTCGGTACCCGCTGCCACTCCCTTCGGTTGGCCGACTCGCGTACACTGTTCCTCGTTCCCGGCCGCGGCGCTGTGACCCGGCCCTGATACGCAGGAGGCTTTCTATGGCCAAGCACGTTGTTACCCTCATCCCGGGCGATGGCATCGGTCCCGAGATCACCACCGCCATGAGGCGCGTCGTCGACGCGACGGGCGTGGACATCGAGTGGGAGATCGCCGACGCCGGCGAGCATGTTATGGCGGAGTACGGCACACCGCTCCCCGAGCACGTCATCGAGGCATGCCGCCGCAACAAGGTCGCCATCAAGGGCCCTGTGACCACACCGGTCGGTACCGGCTTCCGCAGCGTGAACGTCGCGCTCCGCAAGGAGCTCGACCTGTACGTGAACCTCCGTCCGGCGTTCTCGATCCCCGGCACCGGTGCGCGCTACGAGGACATCGACATCGTCATCGTCCGCGAGAACACCGAGGACCTCTACGCCGGCATCGAGTTTGAAGAAGGCGCCCCCGAGACCGCCGAGCTCATCAAGTTCTGCGCCGAGAAGGGCGCTGGCGTGATCCGTCCCGACTCGGGCATCTCACTTAAGCCCATCTCGATCACCGGCTCCGAGCGCATCGTGCGTTACGCCTTCGAGTACGCGCTCGCCAACGGCCGCAAGAAGGTCACGGCCGTGCACAAGGCCAACATCCTCAAGTACTCCGATGGCCTGTACCTGGACGTCGCGCGCAAAGTCGCAGCCGAGTACGAGGGCCGCGTCGAGTTCGAGGACCGCATCGTCGACATGACGTGCATGGGTCTCGTGCTCTATCCCGAGCAGTTCGACGTGGTCGTGCTCCCGAACCTCTACGGTGACATCGTGAGCGACCTGGCTGCCGGCCTTATCGGCGGTCTCGGCATGGCGCCAGGTGCGAACATCGGCACCGAGTGCGCGGTCTTCGAGCCTGTCCACGGCAGCGCGCCCAAGTACACCGGCAAGGACATGGCGAACCCCACGGCCGAGATCCTCACCGCGGTGCTCATGCTCAAGCACCTCGGAGAATTCGAAGCCGCCGAGAAGATCCTCTCCGGCGTGAAGGCAGTGCTGTCCGAGGGCGTTAGCGTTACCTACGACATCAAGCGCACCAATACGGGATCGACCGACGGCGCCGTTGGCACGCAGGCGTACGCGGACGCGATCATCGCTACGTTCTAGATAACCGCGGAGGCGAGCATGGAGGAACGTCCTCCAAAGCCGACAGATACTGCCGAGTGGGCGCGCATCGAGCGACGCCGCAAGCAGCTGGCCTGGGCGGGGATCGGTTTCGCCACGTTGGCAGTCGTCGCTGCGGGAGCCTGGCTGCTCTTCGGTCGGACGCCGGCAACGACGCCCTCGGCGACGTACGAACCGATCCCCGGCTCGAGCAGCCCGACAGGCGCCGTGTCGGCAGAGGCGAGCGCGAGCATTGGCTCGACGGCATCGGCTGTGGTCACTGGCACTCCAGGTGTAGTCGATCCCGCGGCACAGCCTGGTGCAGCGATCTGCATGGTCGCCTACCGTCGTTCGGGCAAACTGTGCGTGGCTCGGCCCGACGGCTCCGGGGAAGTGGTGGTGGCCGACTCGGACGATGGTGTCTTCGCGCTCTCGCCGGATGCTCGCACGCTGGCGTTCGTTGATTCGGCAAAGCGGCGTCTCATGCTCGTGGATGTCGGCAGCGGCAAGCAAGCGGATGCGGGACCGGCGGCGCTCGAGCGGCCGGCGTGGCCGCAGGACTCCACGTGGTGCGTCTTCACCGGAGCCGGATCACAGGCGGGCATTCGTCGCGTTGCGAAGGATGGCTCCGGCGGCAAGGCGCTCTTTGCGGGCTCGTCACCAGCGGTTTCGGCCGACGGTGCGACGATCGTCGGTGTCCGCTCAAATGCTGATGGGTCC
>CAZGNF010000071.1:2283-11265 GCA_964527045.1 uncultured Coriobacteriaceae bacterium
AGGCCGCGACGCTGCGTGTCTCCGGCTACGCCGTCGACGCAGCGGTCGGGTCGGACCGCGTCTGCTATGCAGTGGCCGCCGACGACCTCGCCCCCGCCGAGATTCGCTCGATGACGTTCACTGGCGGCGGAGGCATCGTCCTGAAGAGCGGTCCGCAGGCCGGCGCACGCGCTTCGTTCCAGGACCTATGCTTGAATCGGGATGGCAGTCGCCTCGCGTATGCCGAGGTCGGCGACGATGGCTACTCACGCTTGTTCGCGGTGAATGGGGCCGACGGTGCCGGGCTCGTGTCCCTCTCTGTGCGTCGAGATGACTATCCGCTGTGCTGGGGTTGCGATGGGCGCCTCTACTTCATCGAAGGCAATGCGTGGCAGGGCGAATCAACCAAGCTGATGGCGGTGCGCTCCGACGGCACCGGCAGGGCGGTCGTGCTCGAGGGCGCGAATCGATAGCGAGCTTGCGGCTGAGAGATTGACTCCTTGTCCAAGTTCGCCAATAATTAACGATACTTCGTGTCTGCGGCACTCGTCGCACTGGGGCAAGGCACAAGTCGATCATCTGCGATGAACCGTCGTCTCTATCTGGGCACCTTGGCGACGGGGAGCAAGTGGTGCAACCGGCTGATCGTTCGGCTGGTGCCTACTTCGGAATCCTCGCACACTCACCAGTCGAGCATCCTTTGGGGGGCTTTGGCGCGTCGTCGACGACAGGGTGGGTGCGGACTATGCTCAAGCGGTTCTATCTTCTGGTGCTGGTCGTGTGCTGTGTGGTTCTCGTCATGGCGGTTCCCGCCATCGCTGGCACCGTGCCGGCGCCGCCATATGAGACGAACGGTGCGTGCCTCGACTGCCACGATGTGGCAAGCGGCGTGCCCACGACGAGCCGGGTGCAGTTCGATGTGCCGCCTGCCGTGAGTCTTGAGAAGTGCAAGGCGTGCCATGCTGAGCTGCCCGATCTGGTTCCGTATGCGAACACGTTCGAGGCGTCCCACTATCACGGTGTCGACTGCCGGAACTGCCACAACGGTGATGATGGATTCTACTTCCCGGTGCCGGACGGACGACCGCTTGCGCCCGGCGACCTTCTCGAAACCAGTTATGGGTTCTTCGTGAGCACGCAGTCGCTAGCCGCGGCTCCGGCCGATCTCCACCGGATCCATTCTGGCGAGGGCTGGGTGGAGAAGCTCTTCGGCGACACGGCTACCGGCGCAGGCGACGGGACGTGGTACATGCGGAGCGAGCTGGGAGTCCCATGCTCGTCGTGCCATGCCGCGGCGGCATGCGATGCCTGCCATGAGGCGCCGATCGACCACGGGACACATGGCTCGGCGCAGTACCCTGCGCCCACCATCAAGCGCGCCGATGGAGTGTCCGTGCTCTACACGCCGTCAAGCTGCATCAACGATTCGTGCCACGCCATGGCCAAGGCAGGCAGTGCGGAGTTCACGCCAACGTGTGCAAGCTGTCATGCATCCAACCTTCAGGTTCATGGGTATGACGGCATCGATCACGTTGCTGCCGACGGCACCGTGAGCGGCGTCGCGTGTTCCGACTGTCACGCGCTCGATCTTGGCGACGCGCATGTGGCGGCATCTTCAGGCGATTGCACGACTTGCCATCCCACGCCACGCGACTCGTTCGATGCCTGGGACCGTTCGTGTGCGACCGGGGACTGCCACTCGGCCACGTCCGGCGCGCCGATGCATGCCGACCTGGGGACCGCGCACGCGCTTCCCGCAGTGGCCGCCACCTGCGTTACCTGCCACCCCACAACCGATCTCGCGTCGCTCCACACTGGTGCAACCAACGGCGAGGTGACGTCGTGTCTGGTATGCCATACGGCGGCCGTGCTGACGGATGACTGCACGACCTGTCACTTCACCTTCGCGGAGCACTACGACCTCGAGGCTCACACCAACATCGCGATGGAAGGCTGCCAGGGTGCTGGTTGCCATCCCGCGAACACGCTCGCCGAGGCACACGACCCGTATCTTGGCAGGTATCCGGAGTACGAGAATTCATGTGCGTTGTGCCACAAGAACACCGATCCGAACCGTATCGATTGGTCGAGTGCGAGTGCGGACTGCGCTTCATGCCATACGGTGCACGGCGACATGACCGAGATACACACCGCGCCGACCAGTGCCGAGTGCGTGGACTGCCATGAGTCTGCCGATGTTCGACTGGTGCATGGTGCATCGCCGGAGTCCTCGTGCGCGATTTGTCACAATGCCACTCTCAACCTCACCGGCAAGACCACGAAGTGCAGCGACTGTCACGCGCTCACGCCGGTGAGTACGAAGCACTACCCGACAGCGTCGCATCTCGCGGTCACCGAGACCGGCTGCACCAGATGCCACTCGCGGGACATGATGGCCGAACACGCGAAGTCCACAGTCGCCGTGACGTGCGTGCAGTGCCACGAGTCAAAGGTGGATGCGTTCACGCAAGCGTGGGATCACTCCTGCGAAGCATGCCATCCGCAGAAGCACGGTCCGAGCAGAGGCCGGGGCGGGTCCTGGCGTTAGGGAGTCGTTTTCGGACGCGGGCGCTTCTTGCCCGCGTCCGTTTGCTCGGCTATACTCCGAGCCTAATCTTCACATATGGAAATGGCTTTGACGGGGACAGTAGAGGTCAATCCTTGCAGCAGAGAGCCGGGGACGGTGGAAGCCCGGTGCAGGACGCTTCGAAACTCACCCCTGAGCCGCTCGAACGAACGGACCGGCACGCGATCGCGAACGACCTTCGCAGCAGCCGGAACAAGTAGATCGGGTCGGTGGCATCCGTTACCTGCCGCATGAGAGGGTGAGTGCCTACGGGTGCTCGCCAAACGGGGTGGTACCGCGGGAGCTTTCGTTCTCGTCCCTGGCCGGGGCGAAGCGTGCTCTACGCGGTTCTGTCGTATCCGGCCACCCTGTCTCACTCGCGTTGCATGCGGCTACAGCGGACCCACTGCCCTCGGGAAAAGGTGGACGCATGGAGCTGCGCAGCGACCGAATGAAGAAGGGCCTCACGAGGGCCCCGCACCGTAGCCTGCTCAAGGCTGACGGTCTTACCGATGAAGAGATCTCGCGGCCGATTATTGCCGTCGTCAACTCGGCGAACGAGATCATCCCCGGACACCTCCAGCTCGGCGCGATCGCCGATGCCGTCAAGGCGGGCATCCGCATGGCCGGCGGCACGCCGCTTGAGTTCTCCACCATCGGTGTCTGCGACGGCATCGCCATGGGTCACGCTGGCATGCGCTACTCGCTCGCGTCGCGCGAGATCATCGCGGACTCCGTCGAGCTCGTCGTTCAGGGCCACGCGTTCGACGCGATGGTCATGATCCCCAACTGCGACAAGATCATCCCCGGCATGCTCATGGCTGCCGCGCGGCTTGACATACCCACGGTGGTCGTCTCTGGTGGTCCGATGCTCGCCGGAAAGTGGAAGGGCAAGGACGTCGACCTCGACACTGTCTTCTCCACCGTCGGCGCGGTGCGCGCTGGCACCGTGACCGAGGATGAGCTGTGCGACCTCGAGAACGCTGCCTGCCCGACGTGCGGTAGTTGCGCCGGGCTGTTCACGGCGAACTCGATGAACTGCCTGACCGAGGCGATCGGCATGGGGCTGCCGGGCAACGGCACGATTCCCGCGGTCTACTCGGAGCGTATTCGGCTTGCGAAGCACGCCGGCATGCAGGTGATGGAGCTGCTCAAGAAGGGCATCACCGCCCGCGACATCATGACGCCGGCCGCGATTCGCAACGCTATGACGCTCGACATGGCGTTCGGTGGATCGAGCAACACCGTGCTGCACCTGACGGCGATCGCGCACGAGGCCGGGGCCGACATCACGCTCGACGACTGGTCCGAGGTGAGCGCCCGCACGCCGAACCTGGTGCGCGTCTCGCCGGCGAGCGATTTCCACATGGAGGACCTCTACTTCGTCGGCGGCATCCAGGCGATCCTCGCAGAACTCGCGAAGCGCGACCTCATCGACGAGAGCGTCATGACCGTCACGGGCGAGAAGCTGCATCACAACCTCAAAGGCAATCCGGGTGCTGATGGTCGCATCATCCACTCGATCGACGAGCCGTACTACGCGGAGGGCGGACTGCGCGTTCTCAAGGGCAATCTCGCTCCACGCGGCGCCATCGTGAAGCAGTCGGCCGTGGCCGCCGAGATGCGTCAGCACAGCGGTCCGGCTCGGATATTCGACTCCGAGGAAGCTGCGTCCGACGCCATCCTCGGCGGGAAGATCGTTGCTGGCGACGTCGTCGTCATCCGGTATGAGGGCCCCAAGGGCGGTCCGGGCATGCGGGAGATGCTGGCGCCGACCTCGGCAGTCAAGGGCATGGGACTTGCCGGCAGTGTCGCGCTCATCACCGACGGGCGATTCTCGGGCGCAACCTCAGGTGCGTCGATCGGGCATGTGAGCCCGGAAGCCGCCGAGGGCGGTCCGATGGCGCTGCTTGAGGAGGGCGACGTCATCGAGATCGACATCGACGCAGGCACGCTCACAGTCGATGTTACCGACGAGCGCCTTGCGATGCGTCGGCGCGATTGGGTCGCGCCCGCACCCAAGATCACCGAGGGATATCTGGCGCGCTACGCTCGGTTTGTTTCGAGCGCCGACGAAGGTGCGGTGCTGTCGTGAAGGTGGTAGGCGGAACACAACAGTCACAGGAGGTGACGAGATGAGGATCTCTGGCGCGCAAGCGCTCGTGCGATCCCTTCAAGAAGAGGGGGTCGAGGTCGTTTTCGGGTATCCCGGCGGGGTCGCGCTGCCGATCTTCGACGCGCTCTTCGACGTGGAGAGCCCGCGGACGATCCTCGTCCGGCACGAGCAGGCCGCAGTACATGCAGCTGATGGCTACGCTCGCGTAACGGGCAGGCCGGCAGCGGCCATCGTCACGAGCGGTCCCGGTGCAACGAACACGGTGACCGGCATCGCGAACGCGTTCATGGACTCGATCCCGATGGTGGTGTTCACCGCGCAGGTAGCCACGCACGTCATCGGCACCGACGCGTTCCAGGAATCGGACATGACGGGCATCACCATCCCGATCACCAAGCACAACTACCTGGTGAAGACCACCGAGGAACTCCCCGGTGTCATCAAGGAGGCATACCACATCGCCTCGACCGGGCGTCCCGGACCCGTGCTCATAGACATCCCGGTCGACGTGAGCAAGGGGGAGATCGACTATCACTATCCCGAGTCGGTGAACCTGCCCGGTTACAAGCCTACATACAGGGGCCATACCAAGCAGATCAAGCAGGCAGCGAGTCTGATCGCCAAGGCTCGCAAGCCGCTCCTGTACGCGGGTGGCGGTGTGCTCGCCTCAGGCGCATGGAAGGAGCTCAAGGAGCTCGCCGAGCTCATGCAGTTGCCGGTCGTCACGACGCTGATGGGCAAGGGCGCTTTCCCCGAGGATCATCACCTGTTCGTGGGCATGCCCGGCATGCATGGCGCCAAGTACACCAACTACACCATCACCGAAACCGACCTGCTCATCGGTGTGGGTGTCCGCTTCGACGACCGCGTGACCGGCAAGCTCTCGAGTTTCGCCAGCAAGTCCAAGGTCATCCACATCGACATCGACCCAGCAGAGATCGGCAAGAACAAGGCGGCCGATGTGCCGATCGTTGGCGACGCGAAGAACGTGCTATCCGCGGTGGTGGCAGAGCTGCGCAAGATGGGCGCCGAGCCGCATACCGACGCGTGGATGCGGGTCATCGACGACTGGCGCTCGCGCTACCCGTTCCACTATCACAAGCCGGAAGGCGTGCTCATGCCCGAGTACGTCGTCGAGCGCATCCGCGAGCTCACCAAGGACCGGCCGACCGTCATCACCACCGAGGTCGGCCAGAACCAGATGTGGTCGTGCCAGTACACGCACATCCGTGAACCCCGCACGTGGGTCTCCTCGGGAGGGCTGGGAACGATGGGCTTCGGGTTCCCGGCGGCGATGGGTGCGCAGCTTGGGCGCCCGGAGCACCTGGTCATCGACATCGCGGGCGATGGCAGCATCCAGATGAACATCCAGGAGCTTGCGACGGCCAAGATCAACAACATCCCGGTGAAGATCGTGATCCTCAACAACGGCGTCCTCGGCATGGTGCATCAGTGGCAGGAGCTCTTCTACGGCGAGCGCTACGCATCATCGATCCTCAACCAGGACATCCCTGACTTCGTGAAAGTCGCCGAGGCGTACGGGTGCCTTGGTCTTCGAGTGACGGATCCGGCGGATCTCGACGCCGCGCTCCTGCAGGCGTTCGAGTACGACGGTCCGGTCATCGTTGACTGCCGGGTCCCATCGAGCGAGAACGTTTACCCGATGGTCGCTCCGGGTGGCTCGATCGACGAGATGCTCGGCGGAATTCCCGGCGGGCCGGTGAGCGAGATGCTTGACGACGAGCTGCTTGAGGAGGTGTGGGAGTAATGCATCACACCCTGTCAGTACTTGTGGAGAACAAGCCAGGTGTCCTCATGCGTGTAGCATCGCTCTTTGCGCGACGCGGGTTCAACATCGACTCGCTCGCTGTTGGCATTACCGAGGATCCCACGCTGTCGCGCATGACCATCGTCGTCTCGGCGGAGGACACGCCACTCGAGCAAGTCACGAAGCAGCTGCATAAGCTGATCAACGTTCTCAAGATCCAGGACCTGGATCCCAAGGAGATGATCGACCGTGAGCTCGTGCTCTTCAAGGTGAACGCTCCGCCGGAGCGCCGCCACGAGATCATCGAGATCGCGAACGTGTTCCGGGCAAAGATCGTCGACGTCGGCAAGCAGAGCCTGACGATCGAGGCGACCGGGACGAGCGAGAAGCTGCTCGCGATGGAGGACCTCCTCCGCGCGTACGGCATCAAGGAACTGGCACGAACCGGCAAGATCGCGCTTGCGCGCGGCTCGAAGGACGCATAAGCCAAGCAGTTCCCGGGGGACCGGGTAATCGACCAGGAGGGCATCATGGCCACCGTTTACTACGAGAAGGACTGCGATCTGAGCCTCATCCAGGGGCGCAAGGTCGCTGTGATCGGCTTCGGCAGCCAGGGTCACGCGCACGCACTCAACCTGCACGACTCGGGCGTGGATGTTCGCGTGGGCCTTCGTCCAGGCTCCAAGTCGTGGGACAAGGTCAAGGAGTCCGGCCTCAAGGTCGCGACCCCGCGTGAGGCTGCGCAGGAAGCCGACTTCGTCATGATCCTCACGCCGGATGAGACGCAGTCGCACACGTACTACTCGGAGATTCATGAGTCGATGACGCCGGGCAAGGTGCTGGCGTTCGCGCACGGCTTCAACATCCACTTCGACCAGATCGTCGCGCCCGAGGGCGTCGACGTCGTGATGATCGCCCCGAAGGGCCCCGGTCACATGGTGCGCCGCGTCTTCACCGAGGGCTCGGGCGTGCCATGCCTCATCGCCGTACATCAGGACGCGAGCGGCAAAGCGACCGAACTCGCGCTCTCCTACGCCATGGGCATCGGTGGCGCGCGTGCGGCCGTCATCGAGACCACCTTCGAGGAAGAGACCGAGACGGATCTGTTCGGCGAGCAAGTCGTGCTCTGCGGCGGGCTCACGCACCTCGTGCAGGCCGGCTTCGAGACGCTCGTGGAGGCCGGCTATCAGCCCGAGATCGCGTACTTCGAGTGCATGCACGAAGTGAAGCTCATCGTCGACCTCATGTACGAGGGCGGCATGGCCAAGATGCGCGATTCCATCAGCAACACCGCCGAGTACGGCGACTACGTGACCGGCCCCAAGATCGTCACCGACGAGACCCGCGAGGCGATGGCCGAGGCGCTCTGGGAGATCCAGAACGGCACGTTCGCGCGCAACTGGATTCTCGAGAACCGCGCCGGTCAGCCGCACTTCAAGGCGATGCGCCGCATCCATGCCGAGCACCTCATCGAAGAGGTCGGCGCTGAGATGCGCAGCATGTTCGCATGGATCAAGAAGGACGCGTAAGGAATCACGAGCAACGGATTCAGGCACTACCCGGCTACGAACGCCGTCGATGCCGGGCGACGGCAGCAGTCATGTAGCGGATTGGGAGCATAAGAAATGAAGAAGCAGTACCTGATGACGCCGGGGCCGACCCCGGTACCTGCCGAGGTCATGCTCAAGATGGCCGCGCCGATCATCCATCACCGCACGCCGGACTTCTCGGCGGCGTTCAAGGATGCGGTCGAGGGCCTGAAGTACGTATTCCAGACCGAGAGCGACGCGCTGCTCTTCGCGTGTTCGGGCACCGGCGTCATGGAGTCAGCGATCGTGAACTGCTTCTCGGCGGGTGACACGGTCATCGTGTGCCGCAACGGCAAGTTTGGCGATAGGCAGAAGAACATCTGCGAGGCGTACGGCGTGAACGTCATCGACCTCCAGTACGGGTGGGAAGAGGTCGTCGATACCGCGGCTGTGGCCAAGACGCTCACCGAGAACCCGGGCGTTCGTGGCGTCATCGTGACGCAGTCCGAGACCTCGACGGGTGTGCTCAACGACGTCAAGGCGATCGGTGAGATCGTGAAGGGGTACGACGAGTGCGTGCTCATCGTCGACTCGATCACCGGCATCGGCGCCGTTGAGTGCAAGACCGACGAGTGGGGCCTCGACGTCGTCATGACCGGCTCGCAGAAGGGCCTCATGCTCCCGCCGGGCCTCGCCGCGTGCACCGTGAGCGCAAAGGCATGGAAGGCGTACGAGCGCTCGACGCTGCCGAAGTTCTACTTCGACTGGATGAAGTACAAGAAGAACATCGAGAAGGACACGACGCCGTTCACCCCGGCCGTCACGCTCGTGCTCGGCCTGAACGAGGCGCTCAAGATGATCCGCGAAGAGGGCATCGAGAACGTCATCAAGCGCCACAGCATGCTTGCCGAGGCGACCCGCAAGGGCTGCGAGGCGCTGGGTCTCAAGCTGTTCGCCCCCGCCGAGGGTCGCGGCAGCGCGGTCACGCCGGTGTGGGTGCCTGAGGGCGTCGACGGCAAGGCGA
>CAZGNF010000072.1:0-11207 GCA_964527045.1 uncultured Coriobacteriaceae bacterium
CATCCCTGCTCGGTACGGCGGGCTGTAAGCAGCGCACCGTCACCGTCAAGACCGGCGAGATCGTGCTCTGCACTGCCGGGGAAGTCGTCGAGGACAACACGACCGACGTCAAGGTGCCCGAGAAGGACGTCGCCAAGTACTCGGTGACGACTCGCATCATCACGTGCCCCGACCATCAGAATGTGGGCAGCCTGTACGACGAGGCGCAGAAAGCAATCGCCGCGGGCGACCTTAAGACCGCGGCCGACAAGCTCAAGGCCGTGCTCGCGCTCAATCCGAGTTACAAGAACGCGTCGTCGCAGCTCAGCGATATCGACGGTGGCAAGACGCCGAAGCCGGACAACACCGGCGGCAGCACCGGCACGACCACGACACCATCGCCTGACGAGCCGACCGACGCGGTCTCAAACCTCGTGAAGTACGTGCCGGACACGATCGCCGGCTACTCGGCACAGGGGATCATCGCGGACCCCGCATCCATCACGCGCAACTACATCCCAACCTCTGGCAACGCCGACCAGCTCGTGATCTTCGCCGAGCAGACCGTCGACGCGGCCAACGCGCAGTCGATGCTCGACACGCTCAAGCTGTCGTATCCCACCTCCGGCGCGGCGGTCACGGTCGGCTCCAAGTCCGGCTATTTCGGCGTGCGTGACAGCTTCGCGGTCGTGATCTTCCTCGACGGTCCGGTCGTGGTCTCGGTCGAGCTTCACGCCAAGACCGGCAAGGCCGTCGACCTCAAGGATGCGGCCATGAAAGTCGCTGCCGCGCTTGCCGGATAGGCGAGCGGTGGATCGCGCTCCGGCGAGCGGGCGAGGCACACGCGCTCTCTCAGGCGCCGAGCGACGCATGCGCTGGCTCCTCGGCGGCGGCATCGGGCTGCTCGTCATGGCCGGCATCATCCTTGCCGTCATGCCGGCGCCGACAACGCCCGTGCCCTCCGTCGGCGACATCGGCGCGGCGCTTGGCAAACGTCCGCAGTACTCCTTCGCGTTCCCTGCCGAGGGAACCGCGCCGCTTGAGCGACCGGTGAGCGTCATCTCGGCACCTGGCCGCGTGTATGTCGTGGATTCGCAGGCGAAAGCCGTGCGCGTTTTCGACGACCGCGGCGGCGAGCGCTCGGTGATCGGCAGCGGGACGCTCGGCATTCCCGTCTACGCCGCACGCGACGACAACCGTGGCGTGCTCTACGTGACCGACCGCGAGAAGCGCACCGTTTTCGCATTCGACGACACCGACGGCTCGCTCATCGGCACGATCACCCCGACGCCTTCGACGGAGGATACACGCAGCGCCGAGGCGACCGCGTGGGCACCGCTTGGCATCGATGTGGCCGAGGACGGGACGCTGTGGGTGTCCGACGTCCTCGCCCGTCACCGCGTGCTTGAGCTGCAGCCCGACGGCACGATCGTCCGCGAGCTTGGCGGCGCGAAGGCCGCCGAGGAGGCCACCGGTGTCGCGGTCGTCCTGGACTACCCCAACGGTGTCGCGCTCGGCGCGAACGAAGTCTGGGTCTCGGACAGCAACAACCGCCGTATCGTCGTGTTCGGCCGCGACGGTGGGTTCCGACGCGTGCTCGATGTGGACGCGCTTGCGCGTGGCATGGCGTTCCTGCCCGCCTCCGCCGAGACGAGCAGCTTCGTCGTGGTGGCCGACGCGCTCGCGCAAGACATCGCGGTCTGGGATCTTACCGGCGCCGTGCTCGGCCGGTTCGGCGGCCCCGGTGTTGCGGCAGGACAACTTTCCTTTCCCAACGACATCGCGGCGTCTGCCGATGGTGAGCGACTCTACGTTGCCGACACGGGGAACCAGCGTATTCAGGTCTGGACCTGGGTAGATGCCGAGAAGGCCCCTGCTGGTGGCGTGGCCGGGGAGAGCGATGCGAGCGGTCGGGTGCCGTACGTCATCGCCGCGATCGTGATTGGACTGTTCGGTATCGGGTTGATCGCGGCCGCATTCTGGCGGCCCAGGCCGTTGCCTCAGTCCTAACGTGCTGGCATGGCTCCTGCTAGACTGTAACGACTGTTACAAGTAACACCCGCCTGCCCGTGTGGCGACCGGCAACGCCTTGAGGACGTGGTGTGATGAAGATGATGAGACGCCGCATCGCGGCGATGCTTGTGGTGGCGCTCGCTTTCGCGATGCCACTGCCCGTTGTGGCGGCCCCGGCAACCCTCGTCGTCCCGACAACGCTTACTCCCGCTGCCGTGACCACGGCGGACCTCAAGTGCGTGACGATGGTGAGCGACACGGTTGCATTTGCATCCGGAGCGAGCGGCACGATCATCAAGACCACCGACGGCGGCGACAACTGGGTGAAGCTCGTCGACCCGGACCTTGCAGTGACCGATGACTTCCGGGGCATCGCGTTCTGGGACGCCAACAACGGCGTGGCCGTCACGTACAATCGCAAGGTCGTCGGGACAAGCGACGGCGGGGCCACGTGGGCTCTGCGAACGAGTGACCTCGACGGCCCCCTCTACGCCGAGGGAATCAACGGCATCGCCACCAGGCCAGGTTCGGCGACCGAGGTATTCGCGATTGGCGGAACCAGGCCGCTTGATGGGCTGGACGTTGGTGCAAGCATCTTCCGCTCGGGAGACAGCGGGACGTATTGGGCCGGCCAGCCTGTTCTCCAGGACACGCGTCACATCGAGATACTGGGTGACACGCCGACGTTCGTTGGCGAAGGCGAGTTTCTCGGCGTTGAGTTCTTTGATTCGCAGCGCGGATGGGCGGTAGGGGACGACATGTACTCGGTTGACGCCACCGCGCCGGTGTACGCGACCGGGGATGGCGGGTACAACTGGACGCTGCAGCAGTTCCCGTACGCGCTCCGTCTCACGGGCGTCGCCTTCGGCAGCACCACCAACGGCGTGATCGTGAGCTCGGTCGGCCGCGTCTTCCGCACCACCAACGGCGGCACCGCATGGTCCGAGTCGCTTCCGCAGCCGGTCACCTCGTCGATCAATGGCGTCGACATGACAAGCAGCACCGCAGGATGGGCGGCGGGTGCAACCGGCAAGCTGCTCCGCACCACCGATGGCGGATCCACCTGGTCGCTCGGCACAAGTCCTACAAGCCAGGACCTGGCCGCGATCGCGCTTACCGGAACGCGGGGCATCGCGGTCGGCAAGTTCGGCACCATCGTCGTCACCACCGACGGCACCACCTGGCGCATGCCGATACCCGACACCTCGGGTCCCACGATGACGTCGCTCACCTCGGCGACACATCCGGACGAGGCCACCTGGTACAAGAGCGCTTCCGCGACGTTCGCGTGGAGTGCTACCGACACAGGGGGTGTCTCCGGGTACTCGTACATCCGAGACACGTCGCCAACCACGCGTCCCGCATCGACAGACCTCGGCTCGGCCACCACGACGAGCGTGACCGTGCCCGAAGGTGTGAGCTACTTCCACGTGATCGCACGCGACACGTTCGGCAACTGGAGCGCCACGCCGCTGCATCGCACCGTGCGCGTGGACCTCACGCCGCCGACCACCACCGACTCGCATATCTCGGAGTACACGACCGGCACCGCCGACATCACGCTCACGCCGAGCGATGCGCTCTCGGGCGTGGCGAAGACCGAGTGGACCGACAACAACGGCCCGGTTCAGACCGGAACGCACGTCGTGATCGTGGGCGACGGTGTGCACACGCTGCGGTACGCGTCCACGGATAGCGCGGGCAATAAGGAAGCCACGCAGACTGCATCGGCTTTCACGATCACCTCGCCGCCGGTCGATCTCGACCCGCCGGTCTTCTCGGCACTTGGCGCATCACCGCAGGTCAACCCGTCCACGTGGTACAAGAACACCGACTCCATGGTCTCATGGAGCGCGAGCGATCCGAGCGGCGTTGCCGGCTATGCGTTCGTGCTTGACTCGACGCTTTCCACGGCGTCGCCGGTCGCCGATACCAGCACATCGCTGAGTTCGCTTGCCGACGGCATCCACACCTTCCGGATCCGCGCCGTCGACACGGTTGGCAACTGGTCTGGCGAGCAGACGCTCACAATCCGGACCGACAGCAGCAACCCGACCTCGACGGCGAGCGTGTCGCCACAGGTGGGCGAGGATGCGACCGTGACGATCTCGGCAACAGACGCCTACGCGGGCGTCGCGCGCATCGAATGGGCGATCGACGGCACGCCGGCCGGTTCGAGCACCACGCAGCCTGTGATCGTGCCACTGAGCGGTGTCGACACGTACCAGGTCACGTACTCGGCCACAGATGGCGCGGGCAACCGCGAGACGACCAAGAGCGTCGAGGTCGTCATCGTGCGCCCCGACACGCAGTACGTGCCGGTAGAGGGCTCGAATCGCTACGCGACCGCTGCAGCCGCGTCGCAGCTGGCGTTCCCGACCGGTGCGCCGGCTGTGGTTATCGCGACCGGTAGCAACTGGCCGGATGCACTCGGCGGTGCCGCGCTCGCGGGCACCGTCGGTGGCCCGATTCTGCTGACCGAGCCCAAGACGCTGCCTGCGACCGTGCGAGCAGAGATCGTTCGACTCGGCGCGACCCAAGCGTACGTGCTTGGCAGCGAGGCCGCGGTCTCCGCAACCGTGTACACCGCGATAGATGCGATTCCGGGCGTGCAGGTCGTGCGTGTCGCCGGTCCAAACCGCTACGCGACCGCCAACGCAATCGCAGTGAAGACGACCGATCTCTTGAACGGCTCGTACGATGGCACGATGTTCGTCGCCACCGGGCTCAACTTCCCGGATGCGCTCGCGGCATCGCCGCTCTCGGCAGCGAATGGCTGGCCGCTCTACCTGACCGCGCCGACCGGGCTTTCGGACGCGACGCTCGCTACCATGCAGGCGCGCGGATCGAAGGTCATCATCCTTGGCAGCGCCGCTGCGGTTCCGAAGGTCGTTGAAGACCAACTCAAGGCAGCGTTCCCTGACGCCGTCAGTCGGCTTGAGGGTAGCGACCGCTACGGTACGGGTATCGCGATCGCGAACTACGGCGTCTCCGACGCAGGACTCACCTGGCGCACACCGGCGCTTGCAACCGGCACGAACTTCCCCGACGCGCTTGCTGGCGGTGTCTTGCAGGGACTCGACGGCTCGGTGCTGCTGCTCACCAACGGCACTGTCTTGACCCCATCTGTCGGTACTGTGCTTAACACCTATAGGGCCGACATTCGCGAGGTACGGTACCTGGGCAGCGAGTTCGCCGTCTCGGCGGCGGTGCGAGCGGCGGTCGAGACAATCCTGAACTAGGCAGGAAGTGCCGCTCGCGTACAGAAATCCGCAGCTAGAGGGTGCGAAATGCATGCGCTTCGTCGTATACTCTGCCGAGGGGTTGTGCGGCGCGTTTCCGGCAGTTGCGCGCCGCCGTACACGACAATCCGGGATGGTGTGATGGACTGGGGTCCGGGGTATCGTCGCCGCATCGTTCTGGCGGCCTTGGCGCTCGCTTTCGCGTGCGTCTTCTTCGGCTCCCCGGCAGCCTTCGCCGCCACCGCTCCTCATGTCGCGACCTCTCCCACGACCGACACGTGTGCGATGTGCCACCGCGCCCACACTGCTCCCGGTTCCTTTGGCCGAGTCACCCCCGATAGCTGGGAGATGACCTCGAGTGCGCTTGCAGTCGCGGTTCCCTCGGATACCGGCGACACGCAGCTCTGCTATGTCTGCCATGGCTTCGAGGCGCTCGGCTCGGGCACTGATGTGCAGTCCTCGTTCAATGCCACCTCAGCGCATACGCTGGCGCCGGTCGCCTCGCCGTACGGCCCGTCGATCAAGCAGTGCAGCAGCTGCCATGACTCGCACGGCGCCGACGAGATCGCCACCGACACACCGTTTCCCAAGCTCCTTCGCTCGCGGACGTCGACCGGCGTGCCGGTCTTCCAGGCAGAGGAGTACTGCACCACATGTCACCAGGACCGCCCGCTCGATACGTTTGACGGGCTTGCAGTCTACCGGCAGACCGGCCACTACACGCAGCTTCCGGATCCGGCAAACGGGACGAAGGTCCGCTGCTCGATCTGCCACGTTGCGCATGGGTCGACGATCGCGCCGCTCATCGTGAGCGAGATCACCTCGCCAGCGCTGACCACGACGTTCACGGTTCCGGCTAACGACCGTCGCCTCTGCATCGGATGCCACCCGAACACGCTCGGCACCTACGCGGGTCCGGCGACGTACGCGGTGTCCGGTCACGGGACCTCCTCGGCGGTCAGCACGATTGCCGGCGAGTGGCCGGCGACTGGCTCGACACAGCTCGTCGGCGAGTGCCAGACGTGCCACGCTTCGATGGGCCGCGATGATGGCACCGGCAACGCGATTCCAAAGCTGGCCGACGCCGCCGGTCGCGAACTCTGCGACCGCTGCCACGATGCGGACGGCCCCGCTGCCACCGACATCAAGTCGCTCGGCTATCCGGCGAGCGCGGCTGCAGATCCTGAACTCATTGTTGCGGTATCGCCGAACGCGGCGACTGCCGCCTTCGGACGCATAGCGCTCTACGGTACCGAGGCCACATCCACGGTCCCGCGCGCCGTTCGCGGCCCGCGTGAGTACCGCGCGGCTGCCACTGTGGGCGACATGGCGACCGGCGACATCGACGGCGACGGAACGGTTGACGTCATCGTGGCTGACCCGGCCGTGGCGCGGGTGACGGTGCTCATCCAGGACGACCTCAAGGGCATCACCTCGAACTTCGGACCCGGCGTGCAGGCGATTGCTGCGACTGCCGAGTTCGTTGCAGTGGCGGATGTCTTCGACGACGCCAGCAACCTTCCCGAGCTGCTCGCGCTCGATGCGGACGCAGGCAACCTGTACGTCTACCGCTGGGACGGCTTCGGCTCGCTTACCCTGGTCGACGGTCCGATCGCAGTCGGCGGCACGCCCACCGGCATCGCGACCGGTGCCCTCACCGGCAGCGTCGGGTTCGCGGATGTCATCGTGACCGATGCTTCGGTGCCCGAGTACAACCTGCTCACCGAGACGGCTGCCGATACCCTCACGATCGTGGATACTGCCGCCACCAAGGCAGGCCCGCGCGGGCCGAGCATCGGCGATGTCTGGCCTGACGCCGGCACGGAGATCGTCATCGCGAACAGCGGCGACCCGGTCGATAGCGTCTCGGTGTTCGCGGCCGACGGTACGCTGCTGGGTGATGTGAGTGTCGACGCCGCGGCGTCCGGGCAGGCCTGGGACACGCTCGTGGTCGACGTGCTTTGGGACAGCCCGATTGCGTCCGATGAGCTCGCCGTCGCGGTCTACGGCGCCGACGGGCTCTCCAGTGTGAACGTCTTCGAGCAGACGGTGAGCGGCCTTGCCGCGCCGCAGCGCTACGATACCGGCACCGGCTTCGGCACCGGCTCGCTCGCCGCAGGCGACCTTGACGGCGACGGTCACATCGAACTTGTTGCTGGCGACGGTGGCTGGTGGGACCGCGACGATACGAAGGCGCACGGACCCGGCGTGCACGTCTACAACGACGTTGCCGGTACGACGGTCACGGGCACGTTCTTCTCGGGCGGCGGCGTCGAGCGTGCGGGCATGCCGCCGGCGGTCGCAATCGCGGACCTCGGCATGGTCGGTTACTCCCGGCACCCCGTGAGCGCGGTTCCGGATGCACATAACTCCACCGAGACGCCCCCGTACGCTGCTCGCCACGTCGAGTGCGTCGACTGCCACGAGGTCCACGAGGCGACCTCGACCGCTGCCGTGGCGCCGCTGGTGTACGGCAGGCTCAAGGGCGTGTTCGGCTCGGCGATCACCAATACAGGGGCGGGGACGGCCATCACCTACGGTGACGCGCAGCCCGTCACCAACGAGTACGAAGTCTGCCTCAAGTGCCACTCGGCATACTCCGACCTCGAGGGCGGACGCGATATCGCCGCCGAAGTGAACCCACTGAACGCTTCGGTCCACGCTGTCGAGCAGGCCGGTTCTGCTGTGGCGCAGAACGGCTCGTTCACGGGCGGCTGGACGAACACGAGCACGCTCTTCTGCAAAGACTGTCACGGTACGGCGGATGCGGCCGCGCCGGTGGGCACGCATTCCTCGGCACAGGCGCCGATCCTGCTCAAGCCGTACCTGGGCGTGAGCCCGGCCGACAGCGGCATGCTCTGCTACTCGTGCCACAAGTACTCGGTGTACTACACAAGCGTTGACGACACGAGCACGACGGGCAGCTACTTCTACAACTCCGCGGGCACCGTGCCCGAACTCCATGGCCTGCATGTGCGGGTGCACGGGTTCGGTTGCGCGTCGTGTCACGTGAGCCACGGCTCACCCACCGAGGCACGCCTCATCCGGGACGACATCGGGTTCGTTCTGCCCGACGCTCCCGATGATGGTAGCTGCACGAACGCGTGCCACACCGGCGGCGCGAAGCACGCGTACACGCGGTAGACGAGCTTTGGCGTTGACCAGCTGGTTGCGCGTCGCTAAAGTAAACCCACGCAAGCATGCAGGTTTACCAGCCGGAGGACCCCGTGGCACGCAGTCGCACTCGCACAATGGTCGTGGGCGCGCTCGTTGCCGCGCTGATCGCGGTGACCGCATTCGTGAGCGTGCCGATAGGCGCGGTTCCGATCACACTCCAGGTGATGGCTATCGTGCTCGCAGCGCTCGTGCTCCCGCCGTCCGGCGCGTTCGCGGCAACGTCGGTGTACCTGCTGCTCGGTGCCATCGGGCTGCCAGTATTCGCTGGTGGCAAGGCGGGTCTCGCGGTTCTTGCGGGTCCCACAGGCGGGTTCCTGATCGGCTTCGTGCTTGGCGCAACGCTTGGCGCCTGGGTGCGTCGCACGGTAACGGCGAGCTTTGGAGCGCTCGTTGCGGACATCGCCGCCGCGGCGACCGTGATCGTGGTGGTGTACGCCTTCGGCTGGCTGCAGCTTTCACTGGTCTCGGGCATGGGACCTATGCAAGCGGCCGTCGTTGGTGTCGCCCCATTCCTCGTGTGGGATGCGCTCAAGGCGGCAGCAGCCATCGGTTTCGCCGCCTCGATCCGCAAAGCGGGCGCGCTGCCTTCCCTCTGAGCCTTTCTTGTGTCAGACCCTCCCTATAGGATAGAGAGGTACCGGGGACTGACGGAGGGCCGATGGGCAGACCTGTTCGCTTCATTCACGCAGCCGACTTGCATCTCGATGCGCCGTTCGGCGGCATCGATGCGCAGGACACGCGCGTGCGCGATGCGCTCGCCTCCTCCACGTATCGTGCTCTCGACGCACTTGTCGCCGCCTGTATCGAGCGCGGCGCCGAGTTCCTGGTCGTCTCCGGCGACGTCTACAACCAGGCCGAGCGGCGCGTTCGCTCACAGCTTGCGTTCGCGAAGGCGGCTGCGACGCTCGAGCACGCAGGCATCCCGGTCTTTGTCGTGCACGGCAACCACGATCCTTCCTCGGGATGGTCGGCGGGTATCTCCATGCCGGCCAACGTCCATGTCTTTGCTGACGACCGTGTCGAGCGCATCGCATTCGAGCGTGACGGCGAGACGGTCTGCGCACTCTACGGCCGCAGTTACCGGCGCGCTGCCGAGACGACAAACCTCGCCAAAGGCTTCAAGCGCGAGATCGGCGACGCTGTCGCAGTCGGCGTGCTGCATACGAACGTGGGCGGACGCCCGGGGTACGACGATTACGCGCCGTGCACCCTCGACGATCTGCGCACGTGCGGGATGGACTACTGGGCGCTCGGGCACGTCCACAAGCCTGAGGTGCTGTCGCAGTCACCATACGCGGTCTACGCGGGATGTCCGCAGGGACTCGATCCCACGCAGTCCGGTGCACGAGGCTGTTACGAAGTCACCATCGATGGCGGCGTCGTCGATGCCGAGTTCATCTCGCTCGCTGCTGTCGTATGGCACCCGGCCGCAGTCGATCTGTCCTCGGCAACGCGCCTCGATGATGTACGCGACGCGATCGCAGCGGCAGTGGACGCGGCGCTTGCCGCCGCAGAAGCGCCCGTCGTCGTGCGGCTCGACCTCACGGGTCGCTCCGACGTGCACGCCTCGCTCCAGACGACGGGCGCGCTTGCAGCGCTCGTGGATGACGCCCGTGAGGAAGCGCTCGGCCTTGAGCCATGGGTGTGGATCGATCGCGTGCGTGATCGCACCCGGCCGGCCATCGACCTCGATTCGCTTCGTACCGCCGAGGACTTCACCGGAGATGTGATCCGGCTCGCGGACGACCTGCTCGGCAACGCGAGTGACGGTGCCGCTTTCATCGACGAGGTGGCGGCAGCGCTGCTCGATCGAGTCGGAGATCCCACGCTTGCGCCTGACGCAGCCGACATTCTGGCGCGTGCGCGCGACCTTGCTCTCGACCGGTTGCTGGATGGTGATGCCCGATGAGGCTTCGACGCATCGAGGCAGAATCGTTCGGCGCGCTCTCGGCACGCACGCTTGGCGATTTCGGTGACGGCCTCACGGTCGTTCTTGGCCCAAACGAGGCAGGCAAGAGCTCGTTTACCGCGCTGACCCGCTATGTGCTCTACGGGTTCCCCACGGCTCGCGAGAAGGAGCCGCAGTACACGCCTGTCAGCGGACGCCGCGCGGGTCGACTCGTGTTCGAGGAAGGCGACGGTCGGTGGGTCATCGAGCGCAGCGAAGGCCCCCACGGTGGGCCTGTGTCGGTCCGGGCGCTCGCCGGTGGCGCTCGACCCGGGCTGCATGGTGAGATCACGGCCGGCGTGAGCGCGCTCGCGTACAAAGTCGTGTTCGGCTTCGGCCTCGACGAGATGTCGGCGATCGAGGCGCAGCGGGGTTCGGGCGATGACATCATCGCCAAGCTGTATGCGGCAAGCGCCGGCCTTCGCACGAGCCCGCAAGACGTGCGTGCGCAGCTTGAGAAGGAAGCGGAGGAGTTCTTCGCACCCCGCGGCCGCTCCAAGCGCGTGAACGAACTCCTCACCGAGCTGAGAGAGATCCGCGCCGAGATTCGCACAGTGCGCGACGAGGGCGCCGCCTTCGCTGAGGACCGCGAGCGCCTCTTGGCACTTGACGAGCGTCTTGCCGCCGCCCAGGAGACTCGTGCGGCGAAGCGTTCCGCGCACGCGGTCATGGCGAGCGCAGTGTCCAGCTACGAAGAGCGCATCGCGCAGCTCGAGGAGCGCGAGCGGGAACTCGCCGAACTCCGTCGTCAGCTGAAGTCTGCCGAGGACGCGCTTGAACGCGGAGTGCCGGACGCCGGCATCATGGATTCGGCTCTCGAGATCGATGCGCTTGCGGGCGACGCATCG
>CAZGNF010000073.1:0-2934 GCA_964527045.1 uncultured Coriobacteriaceae bacterium
AACAACCAGGCGATCGGCGATGCGTACGTGGTTGCGAACCAGTTCAACTGGGAGCTCATTGAGACGCTTGAGCGCGCGTCCGGCAGCGATGCGTACACGCTGCTCGTGGCGGCACCCGCGACCATCCGCGCTGTCTTCGAGCAGGAGACCCCCGAGCGGGGGCTCAAGCTTGCGATAACCTCGGAACTCGTCGGCGTTGCGAGCACCATCAAGCGGCCGGGGACACGCGAGATCGCGATGCGGCCGCCATCGTTCGTGACGGATCATGCAGTAGCGGCCGCTGTCGCCGACGGCGCCTCGGATGTCGAGTTCGAGCCGGGCATCGACGGCGTCGCGGTAGGCTATCGCGTCGACGATGCGGTGCGCGAGGGGTTCTCGGTATCGCATGAGACGGCGATCATGCTGCTGTCCAGGGTGAAGACGCTCGCAGGTCTCGACATCAACGAACGTCGCCGCGCGCAGCGGGGCGCGATCGACGCGACGGTTGACGGCGTCCCATACACCGTCAGAGTCGTGACGCGCGCCGCGCCACACGGCGAAGCGATGTCGCTCCATCTGGTTCGAGCCGACGTCGCACCAGCATCACCGACCGCGCTCGGCATGACCGACGCGCAAGCAGAGGGCCTGAGCATGTGTCTCTCCGCACGCCGCGGACTCGTGGTTGTCGCGTCCCCCACGCGTGGCGGCAAGACGACCACCGCGTACGCCGTTCTCACCATGCTCGGCCCGGCTGGCAGGAACGTCATGTCAGCCGAGAGCCCGGTCGAGTATCACGTCCCGTTCGTGAGCCAGCAGAGCGTGGACGAGCCGGCTGGCGCCACGTACCCCGCAGTCATCGCATCGACACTCGCGCAGCGGCCTGACGTGCTGTTTGTCGGTGAGCTGCGCACCCCCGAGACACTCCACGCGGTGCTGCGCTTCGCGGCAGAAGACGGCCTCGTGATCGCCACACTCAACGCGCCGTCTGCAACCACGGTGCTGCCCGCGCTCGAAGCGCTGGGCGCGACGCGTGCGTGGCTCGCCCAGAACCTCGTCGCGATCGTCGCCGAACGCCTGGCGCCACTCCCGTGCCCGGAGTGCTCGGAGCCGCGGGCACTCTCCGCCGAGGAGAGCGGCATGCTCACACCGTTCGGCGTACCGGCCGAGGCCAGAATCGTCGTATCGACCGGCTGCAACCGATGCGCTGGAAGCGGCGCCGTCGGCCGAGCAGGAGTCTTCGAGATCGTGTGTGCTTCGGACCTGGTTCGCGAAGCGATCGCCGCAGGCGCAACTCCGATGGAGCTGCGCACGCTGCTTTCCAACGCCGGCGTGCCACTGCTGGGCAGCCGAGCGCTTGAGCTGCTGCTCGCAGGACGGATCGGTGTCGAGGCGGCGTTCTCGGCGGGCATGGCGGATGACCGAGAGCTCCTCGCTGAGCTCAAACCCTCGGCCGCGCCGAGCCGTACGGGCGCCAGCGTACTGCTCGTCGACGATGCCGAGGACAACCGCACCCTGCTCGAGACGACGCTCTCGGCAAGCGGCTACGCCATTTCGACCGCGAATAACGGCCTTGAGGCCATCCGTCTGCTCGAGCGGGGCGGCTTCGACTTGGTGCTGTCGGATCTGCGCATGCCGCTCATGGACGGATTCGGCCTGCTCGATGAGACCGCGCGCAAGCACGACGTGCCGCTGATGATCTACTCGGCCAGTACGGACCCGGCCGACGAGGTCCGCGCGCTTGATGCAGGCGCCGTCGACTTCCTACGCATCCCCGTGCGCCGAGAAGTGCTGGTCGCACGCGTGAAGCACGCGCTCGCAATCGCTAGCCGATAGCGCCTCTCACCGCGGCAACAACGTGCTCGACCGTGATGCCCAGCTCGCGTAGGACCGTATCGCCGGGTGCGGAGGCGCCGAAGCGGTCGATTCCCACCGCGGTCGCTCCCCCGCCCAGGTACGTCCGCCAGCCGAGCGTGACGCCCGCCTCGACCGAAACGACCGGCACTCCGGACGCGAGCACACTATCGCGATACGCCTGTGGCTGCTCGGCGAAGAGCTCTGTCGAGGGCATGCTGACGACGCGGACGGCGACGCCTTCGGCGGCAAGCGTTTCGCGCGCTTCGAGCGCAGGGTGCACCTCGGAGCCGGACGCTACCACGATCGCGGCGGGCGCGCCGACGGCATCCGCAAGCACGTAGCCGCCGCGCGCAACACCCTCGGCGAAGTGCGGGTATTCCCTCGGCGGCAACACAGGGAGCTTCTGCCGTGAGAGCGCAAGCAGCACCGGGCGCCGCCTCGAGGTCATCGCGAAACGCCAGGATGCGACGGTCTCGTTCGCATCAGCGGGTCGCATGACGATCGCGCCGGGGATCGCCCGCAGCGCCGCAAGGTGCTCGACCGGCTGGTGCGTGGGGCCATCCTCCCCTAGACCGACGCTGTCGTGCGTGAAGACGTGGATGACGTGCAGTCCGCCAATCGCGGCAAGACGGATCGGTGGCCGCATGTAGTCGCTGAAGACGAGGAATGTCGAGCCGTACGGGACGAATCCGCCGTGATACGCCATGCCGTTCACGACGGCGCCCATCGCGTGCTCGCGGACACCGAAGCGCAGGTTGCGGCCATCGTAGTGTCCTGGCTGGAAGTCGCCCCCGCCGTCCACGAGCGTCTTGGTGCTGGGCGCAAGGTCCGCCGAGCCGCCCATGAGCTCGGGTACGCGCGCGGCGATCGCAGTCAGCACGACGCCACCCGTCTCACGGGTCGCTGCGGCGCCGGACTCGAAGACGGGCAGCTCCGCATCCCAGCCTTCTGGCAGGTCGCCGGCCATGCGACGCTCGAATTCGGTCGCCTCGGCAGGATACGCATCGCGATATGCTTCGAAGCGCGCCGCCCACTCGGCATTGTGCGCCTGCCCCTGCGGAATCGCTTCGCGGAAGTGCGCGAGCGCATCAGCTGGCACAT
>CAZGNF010000073.1:2944-10639 GCA_964527045.1 uncultured Coriobacteriaceae bacterium
CTTGTGCGGGCTACCGAAGCCGATGTGCGTTCGCGCCGCGATCAATGACGGCTTGCCGGTCTCAGCGCGTGCGGCCTCGATTGCTGCGGTGATCGCATCGACGTCGTTGCCATCCTCCACACGTTGCACGTGCCAGCCATACGCCGAGAAGCGTCCACACACGTCCTCCGTGAACGCAAGGTCGGTGCTTCCTTCGATGGAGATCTGGTTGTCGTCGTACAGGACGATTAGCTTGCCAAGCGCAAGGTGGCCCGCGAGCGATGCCGCCTCGGCGCTAACGCCCTCCATGAGGTCGCCGTCGCCGCACATGGCGTACGTGAAGTGGTCGACGACCGCGTGCCCGGGTCGGT
This sequence comes from uncultured Coriobacteriaceae bacterium, assembly GCA_964527045.1. Lineage (GTDB taxonomy): Bacteria > Actinomycetota > Coriobacteriia > Anaerosomatales > Anaerosomataceae > UBA2286. The sequence continues at coordinate 3,295 of CAZGNF010000073.1, forward strand.
TGAAGTGAGCGGCGAGCGACGCCTCGGCGATCGCCATTCCTACGGCGTTCGCGATTCCCTGGCCGAGCGGCCCGGTCGTCGCCTCGACACCCGGCGTGTGCCCGTACTCGGGGTGACCTGGCGTACGGCTCCCCCATTGACGGAACGCCTTCAGGTCGTCGAGCGACAGGTCGTAGCCGGTGAGGTGTAGCAGCGAGTAGAGCAGCGCGCACCCGTGTCCGCCTGAGAGCACGAAGCGGTCGCGGTCCGGCCATGCCGGGTCCGTCGGATCGAAACGCAGGTAGCGCGTCCAGAGCTCGTACGCGATAACCGCAGCGCCCATCGGCATTCCCGGGTGTCCCGAGTTCGCTTGCTGCACCATGTCAACCGAAAGAAACCGAAGCGTGTTGATGGCGAGGTCGTCGATGCGGTCGTTCACTTGGACTCCCGTTTGATCGGAGACGAGTCGAGGCGCGCGGCCCCGTCGAGTATGTGCCCAGTCACAGCTGCGGCCACGGACGGCGGTACGTAGTGCACGACAAGGTTGTACGCGGCCCCGTTCTGCTCGGGCAGCTGGTAGCCGAAGCGTCGGCCGACGAGCTTGAGTTGCGGAGCGATGTGATCGACATCGCGCACGCTGAGCTTCGCACGCCCGAGCACTTCGAGCGCCTCGGTGAGTGAGTCTGCGAGCGGCAGCAGGCCCTGCGCGCGTCCTGCCGAGGACTCGTCAAGCGAGCCCGGCCGCCAGCCGGGCTTCCGGTAGTTCCACACGCGCATGCCGGTCAGCAGACCGGCGATCATGAGGATGATCCAGGTGAAGCGATAGACCTCGCGATCAAGCCCCGCGGGCCATGTGAACATGCCAGAGAGTGCGGCGGTGGCCTGCCCACCCATACTGCCAAGCGAGCCCGTGGCCATCAGTTGCGGTGGCAGGAACAGGAACGTCAGCCCAAGTCCCACCAGTACGATTGCCCCCGTCTTGCTCTTGAAGAACGAGTCCATCGGCGCAATGAACGCGTAGCCGATGGCGTACGCGGTCGCACCGGACGCAAGCGCTGCCGCGATAAGCAAGCCCAGCATGATGGCCCTCCGGCCTGATATGGATTACGCGGCTACATCCCGTCGCATGAACTGCCAGATAGCGATCACGGGGAACACGACCGCTGCGATCCCGAACACCCACCACGTCGATGCTGGCACCGTCACCGTGTCGATGATGGTGGCTGGCTTCCAGTAGTGGAAGAGCGAGAGCTTGCCCAGGAACTCGGTGTTCTTGTTCACGTTGGAGATGAAGTCGACGAGCCACATCGCGCCGAGCAGCCCTCCACAGACCGCAGAGACCCGCCCGCCGCTGTGCGAGAACGCCGACAACGCATAGGCGAAGCCGCCGATCGCGAGCGTCACCAGCATGCCGACGCCAAAGAGCAGCAGCATCGCATCGGCGGGGACTTCCACATCGTAGAGCGCGCCAGCCACGCTGATGGGAACGACCGTCGCCAGGTTGATCATGACCGCGTAGACGAGCAGCGCCACGTAGCGAGAGAATCCCACGGTGAAGCGGGAGACCGGTTGCGTGAGCGTGACTTCCATGGTGCCCGCTTCTATGTCACCGGCGATCGACTTGCCGGCCAGGATGATCACCGCGAACCCGACGATAAGCACCCAGAAGATGTTGAGGTACTCGACGCCGAGGAACCCGCCGAGCGAACCGAGGTTCATCCCCGACGCCCCGAATGCGGCGAGCATCTCCTGGCTGAACATCTTCTCGATTTGCGCCATCAGTTCCTGGTTGCCGGCGAACTGCGGGAAGTACCAAACGATGAACCAGCTGTACGTCGCCAGACCGGTCGCGTACCACACAAGCGACGTGCGTCGCTGCCTGAGCGTTGCTATCACGATCGACCAACTCATGACGCACCTCCCTCTTCCACCGGAGGCGCAGGAGGAGCCTCGCCGTTGCTCGCGTAGTACTGGAAGAAGATCTCTTCAAGTGATGCATGCGTGACCTGCAGGTCGTGGATCGGGTGGTCGAGCAGCGCGCGAACCGCGCCATCCAGGTCCGAGACGACCTTCGCGGCGATCGTCCTGTCGTCGATCTGCGCAACACTCTCGATGCCCGGAATCGCCGTGTATGCGCCCGCCCGCACCGGCTCGTCGTAGGTGACGCGCACAGTGCGGATGGCCTTCGCGATTATGTCGGCGGTGGACTCCTCGGCAACGAGACGACCTTCTCGGATGACACCAACGCGATCACAGACGCGCTCAACCTCGGAGAGGATGTGGCTGGAGAGGAAGACCGTGGTGCCGTCGCGCTGGATTCGCTCGGCAATGATGTCGAAGATGACCTGCTGGATGATGGGGTCGAGACCCGAGGTGGGCTCGTCGAGCACGAGCAGCTCCGGGTCGTGCATGAGCGCCACGATGAGTGCCAGCTTCTGGCGGTTGCCCTTAGAGAGCTCCTTCACCCGGCGAGTCGGATCGAAGCTGAGACGCTCGATGAGTTCACCCTCGCTCTTGGGAGCGGTGCGTCGAAGGCTGCTCACATAGTCGATCATCCATTGGCCGGTCTCGGCGGGGTAGAGCGCGACATCGCCGGGCACGTAGCCGATGCGTCCGCGATCGCTCGCGTCGTTGAGCGTCACCTCACGGTCGAAGAGGAACGACTTCCCGCTCGTGGCCGGCAAGAGGCCGAGCAGGCAGCGGATGGTCGTCGTCTTGCCGGCTCCGTTCGGGCCGAGAAACCCGAAGACCTGCCCCGGACGGACTTCGAAGGTGAGGTCCTCGACGCCGCGGCTTCTTCCATAGCGCCTGGTCAGCTGCTCGCAGCGAACCGCCGTGTCTGTCATGCGTCCTCCCCGATCGACGTGCGGGTCACCTCATTGTCACGCAACAGTGCTGTCGTTACCACACGGCACGCGGCCGAGCTCGTCGTTGTGGTTCATGATCTCGATACCCGCCTGACGCCCGACTCCCCGATAGCGTACCGAAGCCCGCCCGCCGCGCACCGAGCGCAGCGTCACATCGAGCGTCCCGCCAAGCGACTCGGCATCGTGACCCTCCATCGCGCCGAGAACCGGCGCCTTCAGGATGAGGGTGTCGCAGCCGGTCAGGTGCACCTCGATCTGTTCTCGCCGGTCGCCGATGGTCACATGCGCTGCGTTCTCGCCTGTCTCGATACAGCGGACCTTGGCGCCGGTGTACGTCGCAAACCGGTGCAGTTCGCCGTCGAGCAGAAGCCCTGCGATGCTCCCCACGAATGCGCCGGACATCCATGGGATCTTCGCGACCGAGAGCATGAGCGACGTGCCCGGTTCCTCGAACGTGTTGGACTGCGCCCAGATCCACGAGCTTGGGAAACTGCGCCCCCAGTCCTTCTCGGTGTAGCCACGACCACCGGCGAAGGAGATCGTCTCGCCGTCAAGGACGAGCTGGCCGTCCACATCGTGGTCCATGGACAGCACGCCATGGTACGTCTCCATGCCCGGCACGAACCTGAATGGACCCATGATCCCCGGCGAGAACGGCCGAACCGGCCATGGCGTCCATCCGCGAAAGCGGAGTTCGCCTCGAATCGAGCGATGACCGTCATCAAGGTCGACTTTGATCCCGTCCCGACTGAACTCGCTGGCACCCACGCTAATCTTGAACGGCGGACCCGGGTCGGCACGGAACTCCTCGACCGCAAACGTGAAGTAGTGGGCGGTCCCACCCGACGGGACAACCTGGACGAACGCGTGCATGGCGGTGCCATCGGGCGAGAATGAAACCCCCGGAATGAGCGCGAGCGAACGGCTCGCGGCGGCATCGACCTGCTTGTAGTACCAGCCCTCAAAGTAACGACGTGCAACGTTTCCGCCCTGGTAGGCGGCAGGATTCCAGATGCGACTCAAGGCGTTTGGCATGCAGCGTCCTGTCTCGGCAATTCACGATGTGCGGTCCTCTGTTTTGTACCCTCGCAGCGAGTCGCCGAGCCCTGCTGCAAGCGGGCGATAGGCCATCCGGGGTATACTAGGGGTGCGATGTCGGCCTCGACGTCGTGTTTCACCCGCTGTCTCACGGACTTGACCGGCACGATCCGGTCGCCTCCTCTGAGCCCCAACCTCGAGGAGCTTCATGTCTGTGACCATTCCTTTTCCCCCGCACGCCGCACGCCGCGAAAGCACCGCAGTCGTCTACTGTGAAGCCAACTTCGGCGAGATCGACGGCAAGACCGCGAACGGCCTCGTCCGCCATTCCGAGAAGTACGAGATCGTCTCGGTCATCGACAGTACGCAGTCGGGCCGAGACACCGGCGACGTCCTCGTCGGCACCCCCAACGGGATCCCGGTCGTCAAAGACCTGGCGGACGCGATCGATCGCGCCGGTCACGTTCCGGACTACTTCATCTTCGGGATCGCACCCACGAGCGGACTACTCTCAACCGCCGAGCGCCACGTGGTCCTCAGTGCTATCGAGCAGGGGATGCACATCGTGAGCGGCTTGCACGAGTTCCTCAACGATGACCCGACGTTCGCAGCAGCAAGCCTCGCGCACGACATCACCATCTACGACATACGTCGACCCCGCGACAAGAAGCATCTCCGTACGTTCACTGGCCGGGTCTCCGAGGTCACATGCCCTCGCATCGCAATGCTCGGTACCGACTGCGCCATCGGCAAGCGAACGACCGCAACGGTCCTTGCGACCGCGCTCAACGAGCGCGGCATCAAGACCGTACTGGTGGGCACAGGCCAGACCGCACTCATCCAGGGTGCGCGCTATGGCGTCGCTCTCGATGCAACGCCATCGCAGTTCTGCGCGGGGGAAATGGAAGCCGCGGTCATCGACGCGTTCGAAGGCGACCGTCCCGACGTCATCCTCATAGAGGGACAAGGCGCGCTCGGCCACCCCGCGTATCTCACATCTGGATTCATCCTGCGCGGCAGCCAGCCTGATGCGGTCATCCTGCAGCACGCGCCTGCGCGCCGTGCGCGGGTCGACTTCCCGGCAATGCCCATGCCGAACCCCGCGAGCGAGATCAACCTCATCGAGACGTTCTCGGACACCAAGGTCATCGGACTCACGATCAACCACGAGGGCATGTCGGAGGTCGAAGTCGACGCCGCGATCGTGCTCTACGAAGCCGAACTGGGCATTCCGGCGACCGACGCTCTAACGCGCCCCATCGAGCAGCTGGTCGAGATGGTGCTGCTTGCGTTCCCGGAACTGGAGACCATGTCGGTCGCAGCGAGCCGATGACCCCCTCACAACGCCGCGCGTATCGACCAACGCCGATTCCCGGCCATGCCACCGCTTCGGCGTGTTTTGCTTCTCGGAGAAGTGGGTAGCGCTCGAAGTGAGGCCCCATGGGGAGGGCGCACGTACGTAAGGGGGAGTCATGACGGAGACGGCCAGAGCCGGGTTCTGCCGCCAGTGCGGACAGAATGTCTGGCTAACACCGGAGGGGGCCGGCACCTGTGGCCACCCCGCCACGGAGATCGAGAACGTCTACGAGACTCCCGTTCCAACAGAGCCACCCGTTGTGGCACCGGTAGCGACACCCATCCCGGTCCAACCTCCCGTTGCCGCGCCAGCAGCGACGCCCACCCCGGTCCAGCCTCCCATGGCGGTGCCGGTCCAGCCACCGGCGGCCGGCCGCCCCAAGAAGTCGCCCTTGAAGTGGATCCTGGTGGCGGTCGGAGTGCTCGTGGTCATCGCACTCGTGGTCGTGTTCTTCCCAAGGCCCGACTTCGTAGCGAACGCATTCGACGTGCCCGAGTCGATCACGAGCGGCGAGGATGCATTAGTCACCGTGGATCTTGCCAACGAGGGGTTGCTCGGCGGAGATTGCGACCTCACGATCCTCATAGACGAACAGCCCGTCCAAACCAAGACCGTCAAACTGGCGGCTGGCGCGAACCAGCGCGTTGAGATCTCCATACCCGACCTCCCGCCTGGCACGTACGACCTGGTTCTGGCGGACTGGGAGGGGCTTGCAGGCGAGCTTTGGGTCAAGACGCTATCCGACTTCACGGTCGAATCGGTGAACGTCAGCCCGAACCCGCTGGACATCGCCAAGAGCTCGAATGCAACAGTACGTGTGAGCGTGTCAAACGCCGGTGAGACCGGCGGCGACTACAACCTGAGCGTGACGCTCGACGGTGCATCAGTCGCGGACAGGAGTGTCTTCGTCGAAGGCGGCTCGACAACCGAGGAGTCGTTCGACATCAGCATCGATGGAGCCGGTGATCGCGAGGTCGCCGTCAACGGCGTCACCGCCGACCTCTCCGTCTACAAGATAGAGCGCCCCGGGAACGGCAAGGTGTTCGTCAACAAGCTGACTGGCGGCTCTAACCAGATGAAGATCATCAACAACTTCGCCGACGACTACATCGTTGTTCTGACCGCCCCTGGTGAGGGCAAGCCCGCACTCCTGAGCGTCTATGTGAAGTCCAAGAGTTCGACCACGGTCAAGGGGATCAAGAGCGGGACGTACTCGGTCTTGTATGCGTACGGCGCCAATTGGGACAGCTTCCGCAAGCAGTTCACCGACAGAGTCGGCTACGGCCGCTTCGAGACTGACAGCAAGTACACCAGCAGCAGCTCGCAGTACACCATCTTCACGTATACCTTCGGTGCGACCGGAGGAGCGGGAGTGCCCACATCCGATGTGAACGCGAACGACTTTCCAACGTTCTAAAGTCCGCATCCCGCTCGCTTCGATGCTCGACCCGGAAGCCGCCATCGTGGGGTATCGTGGTGCGTAGTGCACCGGCCTCGGCAGATTGGCGCGCAGTGATGGAACGCATGATGAAGGCGATTGCGAAGACCTCGGCCGCGCCCGGCGTATCGCTTGTGGAGGTGCCGGTTCCCGCGATCGGTCCCGGTGAGCTACTCATCAAGATCGAGAAGGTCGCCATCTGCGGTACCGATGTCCACATCTACGAGTGGAATGCATGGGCCGAGCGAACCATCAACCCGCCGCAGACTCTCGGGCATGAGTTCGTGGGCCACGTTGCCGAGATCGGCGACGGCGTCAGCGGCTTCGAGGTCGGACAGCGCGTCTCGGGCGAAGGGCACATCGTGTGCGGCATCTGTCGGAGCTGCCGCGCCGGACGGCGCCACCTGTGCACCAACACCATCGGGGTCGGCGTGAACCGAGACGGCTGTTTCGCCGAGTACCTCGCCATTCCCGCAACGAACGCCTGGCACGTTGCCGACTCGATCCCGTCCCGCGTCGCCGCGATCTTCGACCCGTTCGGCAACGCGACACATGCGACGCTCAGCTTCGACCTCGTCGGTGAGGACGTGCTCATCACCGGCGCCGGTCCTATCGGCATCATGGCCGTCGCGATCGCCAAGCATGTGGGCGCGCGCAACGTCGTCA
>CAZGNF010000074.1:0-10586 GCA_964527045.1 uncultured Coriobacteriaceae bacterium
GCCTCGCGCTTCCAGTCGACCACAGCAACGGTACCTCCGTCGCGCAGGAGGCGCTGCGCTTCGGCGAGCATACCGGCGGGGTCGTCGAGTTCGTGGTGCAGGTTCACGGTGTATACGAGGTCCGCGATGCCGTCGGGGAGTGGGATCCTGCTGGCATCCGCATCGGTAACGACGATACTCGCCGGAGCGTCCGCGCTTGGATGATCGCGCATCCAATCGAGCATCACGGGCTCGGAGTCGACCGCATAGACGGTGCCACCTGACATGCGCTCGGCGAACTCACGGGCGAACATTCCGGTGCCCGCACCGATCTCGACGACAGTCTCGGCGTTCGGTGTGCCGAATGCTCGCCACATCGCGTCCGGGACGAGGTCGATGAGACGACCGACGTCGTTCAGGCGGTCGAGTTTGGCGGGGTCGAAGCGATGTGCGACCATGGACACTCCATTTCGTTAGCGGATTCACGAGACGCCAACCTTCGGTTCACACGCCCTACATACCCGGGGGAGACACTCAGTAGCGTACGAAGAACACCATAGCCCTACCAACGCAGGAGGTGTACGAAATGAAACGAAGCAAGTCCATCGCGCTCGTCGCAGTCGGCCTCATGGCCGGCCTCATTCTCGGCAGTGTCGGGTTTGCGTATGCTGCGCCGGTAGACGCACAGCCGTCGAATCCGGTGCTCGCAAGCGGACTGCATCTGGGTCAAAGCATTCGTGACGCAGGTGGCCGTCTGGTCGACGTCCTTGCCTCAATGACCGGGCTTTCCACCGACGAGATCCAGGCCGAGCGCGCAGACGGCAAGTCGATCGTGGACATCGCCGAGGCGAACGGCGTCAGCGGCGACGCGGTCGTCGACTCGGCCCTCGATGCCCGCACGACGGCTCTCGACGCAGCCGTGAAGGCTGGTACCATCACGCAGGAGCAGGCGGATGCGTGCGCCGCTCAGATGACCGAGCGCGTGACCGAGCGTGCCACGACCGATGAAGTCGGTCCGCCGAGCTGGGCCGGTGGCGGTCGCGGTGCGGGCGGTCGCGGTGCAGGTGGCGGCATGGGCGCAGGCAACGGTGCTTGCGACGGAACATGCGTGGCGGTTCCCGCTCAGTAGACAGCACTGCGCCGATCAGTAAGACGAAGGGGCGGCCAACGTGGCCGCCCCTTTGCTGTCAAAGAAATATAAAGATAACGACGACATTTTTGTAAAGGATACGGTCACAAGGTACGATAAGGGACTAAGAGGCGAAATATCCTCACGAATGGTACCCAACTGGTGAGGCAGTCATGGGACGCTATCTGCGCATAGGCCGTGAAGACGGTTTTACAGTCATGGAGCTGGTCTGGTCGTCCATGATCATGCTGGTCGTCGTGATGGGCGTCTACGGCGTTCTCACGTTCGCCGCCCAGAGCACGCAGGCAAGCGCGATCAGGGTCACCGCGCTCAATCTCGCGAACCAGCGTCTGGAGCAGGCGCGCAACCTTGCCTACGACAACGTCGGCGTGACGTTCGCGGACGGAACGCAGGGCAATCCCGCGGGCACGATTCTGACGCCCGAAGTGGTCGATGATCGATTCACGGTTACGACACGCGTTTCGTGGGCGCGCGATCCCGACACGAACAGGGCCTTGTACAAGAACGTTCATGTCACCGTCGCATGGACCGAGGGGCGCGGCGGTTCTGTCGATGTCAGCACCAGCGTCTTCGGCAAGAGCAACCTTGTGAACGCTGGCGATCTCTCGATCAGCGTCAGGGATCGTGAGACTGACGAGCTGCTGTCAGGTGCTGTCGTCACCGTCACGCCGCAGTCAGGCGCCGCCCGAGTGGTTACCACTGATGAGAATGGCGAGGCGTTCTATGGCTATCTCCCGTCGGGCACATATTCGGTAACGATCGTGAAAGGCGAGTACATCTTCGACGCCGCCGTGCTCGGCGCGGTGAGTGTGCAGTCCGATCTGCTGACGTCGATCGTCGCCTTCGCTCAACTTCCCAGTACGGTGCGTGTGACCGTGGATGACGGCACGGGTAACGCCGTCCAGGGTTCGGCCGTCACACTGACCAGCACTTCCGGCGCGAATCTCGTCCAGTACACGAACAGTTCTGGCGTGGCCACCTTCTCGAATCTGATCGTGGACACCTACCAGGTCGCTGCCCGCTACACCGGTCGCTCCACAGCGCGCGCGCAGGTGAACGTTGCCCAGGGCGGCCAGGAGTACCCGTTGAGCATGAGCCTCTCTCCGCGTTACGGGCTGACCGTTCGCGTGGAGGGTTCGGGGGGTACCGTTTCTGGTGCGACTGTGCGTGTGTACGGTCCACAGCCGTCCACGTCTAACGCGCCCGGAAGCCCACAGACGACCGCCACGAACGGCGAAGTGTCATTCGGCACGCTGGAGGACGGCGTCTACACGATCACAGCAACGAAGAATGGCTGGAACGACGCAGCACCGCTCGTATTCACCTACGACGGCTCGAGTACGACCGTCCAGGTACTGACGCTTACCCGCGATGAGTTCGGCAACCTGGAGATCAACATCTTCGACAGGAACGGCAATCGCGTGACGTCAAGAACCCGCGTAACCGTCACCTATCCGAACGGGGACACGGAGAGCTATCGGAGCTCGAGCTCTTCTCGGAGCGTCATCCTGCTCACGAACATCCCGACCGGACAGTACAGCGTTCGTCCCAATGACGGCGGTCAGGCCCGGACGGTGAACGTCCAGCCCAACCAGACGTCGATCGTGAACGTGAACCTGCCATGATGCGCCGACACATACGCGGAGACGCCGGTTTCACGCTAACCGAAATGCTGGTCGTCACCCTTCTCATGGGCATGGTGCTCGGCCTGGTGTATCTGGTCATGGGTGCTGTCAGTTCGACTGCCGACACGCTTGAGGCGCGTTCAATCGCCGCTGACGAGAATCGTATGGTGATGGATCAGATCACTCGCGAGCTGCGCCAGGCGCAGGAAATCGTCGAGGGTAACGGTGTGTTCCTGCGCGCGCAGCCGCGCCAGTGCGCCTTCTATGCTGACGTCGATCACGACGGCATGCCTGAGCTGATTGAGTACCGAGTTCAGGGTGGAACACTCTACCGCTCTGAGGCTCGCTCGACCGTGGCCGTTCCGCCGTACACCTTCGGGCAGCCGGGGGGAGAGGTAGTCGTCGCAGGCTCTCTGAGCAGCGGATTCACGGGCAACGTCTTCACGTATTACGACAACGCGGATCCCGCGGACGAGGTCAGCAGTGGGCACACCGAGGATATCTCGGCTGTGAATCTGCGTCTGGTGACCGGTAAGACGGTCAACAAGAAGACCGCGTTCGTTGATCTCTCCACGTGGGTGAAGATCCGCTCCGTTCACAACACCATCGACTAGGCGCGCCATGATGATGAATACAAACACGAAGCAGAACACAACACCGCTCCGGCGCTTGGTTAGCCGACTGCGAGACGATAGCGGCATCGCCTTGGCGACGGTCGTCGCCGTCTCGGCGATCCTGTTCTTGCTGGCGACCATGGTGATCATGCTTGCGAACACGCTTACGACAGGAACCAGATCGCAGGAGGGTCGCACCAAGGCCTTGCATATGGCAGACGCTGGTCTCAATGCCTACCTGTACGAGTTGCGGCGTGACCCAAGCTACTTCGTGGCCAATCCCACCATTGGGCCGACTGTGCAAGACGACGGTGTGTGGACGGTGACGGCAGTGGCAGCGTCTGTCAACGAGCCGTTGCAGCTCACCGCCACAGGCTCGATTCCCTCGATGAACGTGACGCGCACGGTCGTGGCGTCGGTGCGCTTCCCGACGTACGCCGAGTACATGTTCTTGTCCAACGCTGACCTCAACATCGGCGCGGATGCGGTGATCGACGGCAAGATCAGGAGCAACGGCAACGTCAACAACTCGGGCACCGTCACCGGCAAGGTGACTGCGTCCGGAAACGTCACCGGCAGTGGGACGTTCGGCCAGGGGTACGAACGCAACATGCCGACGATCGACTTCAGCCAGGTCACCGTTGACATGGCGAACATGAAGTCGGTCGCGACGGCATCGAGCGCATACTTCAACAACTCCGGCGGCTACGGGTTCCGGGTCATCCTGAGCGGATCGAGCGCGCGCGTGGAGAGGGTGACTGGCGGGACGAGTACGGGGAACCTCACGACCACCCTGCTCCGTACGCTCACTGTGCCTGCGGCGGGCGTGCTCTTCTTCGACGAGGACGTGTGGGTGCAGGGCGACTACTCGACCATGGTGACTATCGGCTGTTCTCGCGACATCTACGTGGCTGACAATCTGGAGCCATCGCAATCCAATAGGCCCTTCACCTGCGGTCTTGTCGCCCAGCGCAGCGTCATCGTGCCAACGTGGTACCCGAGCATGCCTCAGGTCATGCGACTCGATGCCGCGATGCTTGCACAGACCGGCACCATCTACGGCGACTACCGTTCGGGTGTGACGAAGTCCAAGATCACCATCACGGGTTCGATGTCCTACAACACCTACGGCTACTTCGCCCTCTACTCGGGCAATACCGTCAGCGCCGGCTTCCGGGCACGCGACTACCTCTACGACCCGCGCCTGGAGCTCTATCCGCCGCCGTACTACCCGATGCTTCGAGACGGGTCGTTGAAAGTATCGACCTGGGTGGAGCAGTAGTCTCCATCGTCTTCCTCGAGAGCGACCCCTGACCGGGTCGCTCTCTTGCGTTCGTGATGGGGTACGATGAGTGTGGGGCACGCATAACGCCGCTCCGCATAACGGGAGGAACCATGGCAGAAGAGGCACATTCCCTTGCCGTGCTCATCGACTTCGAGAATCTTGCACTCGGCTACGAGCGCTCCGGTGCTCCTGCGACTTCCGGCGGGCGCGGTCGGCGTCTACCCAAGCCGACCGGCGACGCTGGTTTCGAAGTGCAGCTGGTCATTGAGCGGCTCGTCGAGAAAGGCAAGGTCATCGTCAAGCGGGCCTATGCCGACTGGGGTCGCTTCTCGAAGTACCGGGAAGTGATGCACGACCTCGGCATCCAGATGATGGAGATTCCCGAGCGGGGGATGACCGGTAAGAACTACGCCGACATCCAGCTCGCGGTCGATGCGCTCGACTTGTGCTACGCCAAAGAGCACATCGACACGTTCGTCGTCGTGTCGGGCGACTCGGACTTCACGCCGCTTGTGGCGAAGCTCAAAGAGAACGGCAAGTCGGTCATCGGGGTAGGGATGAAGGACTCCACCAGCGACCTGCTCGCCGCGAACTGCGACGAGTTCATCTACTACGAGGACATCGTCAAGGGTCCGGTCGCCGCGCCCAGCGTGCCGACCACGACCATCCCGAAGGCGAAGCGTCCCGCGATCTCGCTGCTCACCGAGTCGATTCAGGCCCTACAGCGCGAGAACAAGGACGTCATGTACTCGTCCATGGTCAAGGACACCATGAAGCGCAAGCAGCCGCAGTTCTCCGAGGCGTCATACGGCTATCGCTCGTTCTCGGACCTTCTGCAGGATGCCGAGAAGATGGGGCTGATCGCGCTTCGCACCGATACCCGGTCCGGCACATGGGTTGTCGTGGGGTTCACGGAGAAGCAATGACCGACGAGCACGTGCTCGCGCCACACGGGCAGCCCGGAGCGAGTCCATATCCGCTCTTCTCGGCATTCCCGCTCCTGCGCGGAGTGCTTCCGAGAGCGCCGCTCGGTCTGTGGCCAACTGCTGTCGACGCCCTGCCGCGCCTGGCAATGACGCTCGGGGCGGGACCGATCTACGTCAAGCGCGACGACGTCAGCGCGCTTCCATATGGTGGCAACAAGATCAGGAAGCTTGAGATCCTGCTCGGAGACGCGCTCGCTCGCGGAGCGGCCGAGATTATCACCTTCGGGGCGGTCGGCTCTAACCACGCATTCGCGACTGCTGTCTATGGGCGTTCGCTCGGGTTCAACGTCACATCGCTGCTGACCCCGCAACCGAATGCACGGTACGTACGCCGCAACCTCCTGGGGCACCTCGCGGCGGGAGCGGTCGTGCGCGTCTGCCCCGATCGCGCTGCTGCCATGCAGGATGCAGCAGCATTGAGGACCGAGATCGTGCGGGATACCGGCGTCGAGCCGTACATCATTCCTTTCGGTGGAACCACGCCGACGAGCACCGCCGGAGCGGTGAATGCGGGTCTGGAGCTGGCGGGTCAGGTTGCCGCCGGTGTGGTGCCGGAACCAGACGTGATCTACGTGACGCTCGGCTCGATGGGCACTGCGGCGGGAGTCGCGCTCGGGGTAGCGCTTGGAGGGCTGAAGTCGATCGTGCGAGCGGTCAGGGTCGTTCCGGACACCATTGCGAACGCGGACTCCTTCAGGACGTTGCTGGAAGCGTCAGCAGACGTGCTGCTGGAGGGTGACCCTGCGGTCCCGCGTGATCTCCTGTCACGCGTTGACGTTGAACTCGTCGACGGGTTCTTTGGCGAGGAATATGCTCGTTTCACCACCGCAGGCATGGAGGCGATTCGCGTCGCTGCTGCTGACGACCTGCACTTGGACGGAACGTACACCGGGAAGACGATGGCGGCTCTCGTTGCAGATGCACGCGCAGGGCGATTAGAAGGTGTGACGACGCTGTTCTGGGACACGTACAATTCTCGGGACACGCGTCCGCTTGTGGCGGGCGCGGACTACCGCGACCTGCCCGAGCGGGGTCGGGTGTACTTCGAGACTGACGTCCAGCCTCTGGATGTCGGAGGGAACTGAGCCATGCCTGTCGTATTCGCGGACGCAGCGCTTGCTGCCCGCCTGGAGGGCTTCGCCGCTGCAGAGAACGAGCGGTTCGCCGAGGCCGCAGCCCGCGTGCATCCCGAGGATCATCCGGCGACCCTGTGGACTTCGGGAGGGTGTGCTGCGTTCTGCAGCCCGGGCGCCCCGTTCAACCAGGCAACGGGTCTTGGGTTCGATGGACCCGTTACGGCCGCACATATTGATGAGTTGGAGCGCTTCTTCGCGGCGCACCATGCCCCCGTACGGGTCAACGTCTGTCCGCTCGCGGACCCATCGCTGGTTTCTGAACTCTCGCGCAGATGCTATGCCGTTGATGGGTTTGAGAACGTGCTCGTGCGCGAGATTCTCGACAGCGAGGCACTACCGGAGCCAGATGCCTCGATCGATGTTCGCATCGTAGAGCCCGATGAGTACGACCTGTGGGGCCTTCAGGTCGCGCGCGGTTTCGCCACTCAGGGCGAGCCGACCGATGCGGAACTTCGAATCGGCGAGGTGGTAGGACAGCAGGCCGACGTCATCCGGTTGCTCGCGTGGGTCGAGGGTGAGCCCGCGGGTACCGCCGAGCTTGCGATCCGCGATGGTATCGGGTGGTTCTCGGCCGACACGACGATGCGTCGGTTCCGCGGCATGGGGATTCAGACGTCCCTGCAGCGACAGCGTCTCCAGCTTGCGCGTGACGCCGGATGCGGGTTGGCTGTTACCGAGGCGCATCCGGGGAGCGCGTCGCAGCGGAACATGGAACGACTCGGGTTTCGGATCGTGTACACGCGTATCGACATGCTTCAGACCGAAAGGTGACGCCGTGCGCATCGTCTGTGTGACCGATACCTACCTGCCTGAGGTCAACGGTGTTGTGACGAGCATTGACGCTCACACGCGCATCCTCGCGTCGCGCGGGCACGAGATCCTCATCATCGCGCCCAAGTACGGCGCCTATGAGGATTCCCCGGCAGACGGCATCAGTGTTCGTCGGTACCCGAGCTTCAGCTTCGCCACCAACAAGGCCACGCGCATCGCCCTGCCGACGATCATGTCGATGGCCAGGCAGCTCGCACGTTTCGAGCCGGACCTCGTCCACATCCACACACCGCTCTCGATGGGAGTGGTCGCGCTGCTCGCGTGCCGTGCGCAGCGCCTGCCGAACGTGCAGACATATCACACGTACATACCGGACTTCATGCAGTACGTGGAGCTCTCGCGACTGCTACGCATCGATGACCTGCAGGATCGCATAATGAGCTCGCTCGTGTTCGAGCGCGCGATCGAGTCGGGCGCATGGCAGCGCATCGTTCGCTCGCGGGCGCTCATCGAGGAGCGAGCGGATGAGGTGCTCGACGCGCTGCTCGGCGTTACCGAGGATGTCACTGAGGAGCGACCGGAGCTTACGGCACGCTTCGCGTGGCGGTACACCCGCATGCTCTACAACCGGGCGAACCAGGTGGTCACGCCTTCGCTGACGCTTAAGCGCGAACTCATGCGGCATGGCGTGACCGCGCCGGTCAATCACATCAGCAATGGCATCGACCTCGACCTGGTCAGCCGCAAGGTCTCCTACGCGCCGACCGGGCGGATCCTTCATGCCGGCCGGCTTGGGACCGAGAAGAACGTTGACGTCGTTATCAAGGCATTCGCCCGGGTAGCTCCTGTCGTGCCGCATGCGATCCTCGATATCGCCGGCGATGGCCCTGCGCGCAAGGGGCTTGAGCACCTCGTCGACAAGCTCGGACTCTCGTCCCGCGTGCGATTCCTCGGCTTCATGGACCGGTCCCAGTTGGCCGCAACGTACCGTGACTATGACTTCTTCGTCACGGCGAGCACCATCGAGACGCAGGGCATCGTGCTTCTCGAGGCGATGGCGGCAGGCGTGCCGGTGGTCGGCGTGCGTGCGCTCGCCATTCCGGAGATCGTCCGGACCGGCCGAGACGGCATCGTCGTCGCCCCCTTTGACGAACAGGCGCTTGCGCGTGCGATGGAGCGGATGCTCGCTGAGCAGGCACTTCGCGAGCGCTTCGGTCGCGCTTGCCTCGAGGACGTGCAGGGGCACGCGCTCGAGCGCGTGGTCGACGATGTTGAGCGGCTCTACGCGTTGACGGCGGCCGAGGGGCGCTAGAGGCTACTGCGCGGCAATGCTGATCGCTGCCACCGGGCACAGCTCGACGCACGACTCGATGTCCGCATAGAGTTCCGGTGCCGGATCAGGGTCGATCGTGTACGCGATGCCGTCCTCGCCGATGCGGAAGACCTCCGGGCAGGTGTCTTCGCACAGCCGACAGCCGATGCACAGGTCTCTGTCTACGACGGCTTTCATGGCAGGACCTCCTGGGATGGGGACATCCACGATGAAGGTACCCTCGGAATCAGCGCGTTACACCGCGCTTGCGGGAGACACGATGTACTCGAGTATCACGACATCCAGCCAGCGGTCGAACTTGCGACCGACCTCGTGCATCGTGCCGACGGTATCGAATCCCAGACGGCTGGCCATGGCGAGACTGGCGGCGTTCTCGGAACAGATGCGCGAGAGGATGTTATGTACGCCCACCTCGGGCGCCAGGCGAAGCAGCTCATGCGAGAGCGCACGACCCAGGCCGCGACGGACGTGCTCCGGATCGATGTAGACGGACATCTCGACGGTACTTGCGTACGAGCAGCGATCGGACCAGGGCGAGAACGCGCCCCAACCAACGACCGCGCCATCTTCCTCGGCCACGATGACGG
This sequence comes from uncultured Coriobacteriaceae bacterium, assembly GCA_964527045.1. Classification (GTDB taxonomy): domain Bacteria; phylum Actinomycetota; class Coriobacteriia; order Anaerosomatales; family Anaerosomataceae; genus UBA2286. Next base: position 9,467 of record CAZGNF010000074.1, read on the forward strand.
GATGCTGTCGTGCGCGGCCTGCGAGCCAGGCGAGCCGGTCCTCGACCGTCTTCTGCTGTGTGTCGAACGTCGCGGTCGTATGCTCGACCGCGTGGTTGTAGATGGAAGCGATCGTGGCTGCGTCGGCGGCAACTGCCGCCCGTACGGTCACTGACACGTGCTCTCCTCGGTCCCAGCGCATAAGCGCAGATGATTGAATCAACGCAGTGCATGGAAGATGACGATCCACGCTGCTCCGTTGTCCGTGCTTCGCACGTAGCGTACACTAAGCACTCCGCGAACCACGACCGGCGCACACGCGTCGGTGCCATAGCGCATTCTGTGAACGGTAATCCGAGAGTTACCCAGGGACTGTATGCACGAGGAGGGGCTGTTTTGGAGCACAAGAAGGTCATGGAACTCGATGAGCTCCTGCCCATCGAGAGCAAGATGAAAGACGTCACGATCAAGCTTGATGACACGACCCTGCGTGACGGCGAACAGACTGCTGGCGTCGTCTTCACGAACGACGAGAAGATCAAGATCGCCCGCATGCTCGACAAGCTCGGCGTGGAGCAGATCGAGGCTGGCATACCGGTCATGGGAGGCGACGAGCGCGAGGTCATCGAGCAGATCGCGAATATGGGACTGAAGGCGTCGATCCTCGGCTGGAACCGAGCTTCGATCCCGGACATCCAGACATCCCTCGATTGCGGGTGCGATGCGGTTGCCATCTCGCTCGCAACCAGCGACATCCACATCAAGACGAAGCTCCAGAAAGACCGTGCGTGGGTGCTCAACTCGATTCGCGAGAGCGTCGCGTTCGCCAAGAGTAACGGTGTGTATGTCTCGGTCAACGCTGAGGACGCGTCACGCACGGACTTTGGCTTCCTCATCGAGTATGCGAAGGCCGCTCAGGCCGAGGGCGCGGACCGCATCCGGTTCTGCGACACCATCGGCGCGATGGAGCCGTTCCGCATGTACAAGGTCGTGAAGGCCCTCATCGAGGAAACCGGCCTTGAGGTTGAGATGCACACGCACAACGACTTCGGGATGGCGGTCGCGAATGCGCTCGCAGGCATCCACGCCGGCGCGACGTGGGTGAACGTGACGGTTGGCGGGCTCGGGGAACGCGCCGGTA
>CAZGNF010000075.1:0-10273 GCA_964527045.1 uncultured Coriobacteriaceae bacterium
CCGTCGGAGCGCCGATGGCACCCAATGGAGCTGCCGACCTCTCGGCGGTTCGCACAGTCGTTGCGGCACTGGCCGAGGCGGCAAACCGACCGTTCACGCTCGTCATGAAGTCCACAGTGCCCATGGGCACCGGCACCGCACTTCGGCAGCGCTACCTCGATAGTGCGGCCGTTCGGATCGGCTACGTGTCGAACCCCGAGTTCCTTCGCGAGGGCAAGGCCCTTGAGGACTGGTTCAAGACGGACCGCATCGTGCTCGGCGCGGCAGATGACGCCGATCTGGCGCTCATGCGCGAGCTCTACGCCGACATCGACGCCCCCTTGGTCGAAACCGACGTTGCCAGCGCCGAGACCATCAAGTACGCCAGCAACGCGTTCCTTTCGACGAAGATCTCCTTCATCAACGAGATCGCGAACCTCTGCGACTGCATCGGCGCCGATATCGACGCTGTGTCGCGCGGCATCGGCATGGACAAGCGCATCGGCTCGCAGTTCCTGAACGCCGGAATCGGCTACGGCGGCTCGTGCTTCCCTAAAGACACCCGCGCGCTCGACTTCATCGCGACGCTCAATGGCTACCAATTCACGCTGCTCAAGTCGGTCATAGAGGTCAACAACCGTCAGCGACTGCTACCTGTCGTGCATGTGATGCGCGCGCTACCCGATCTGCATGAGCGCTCGATCGCGATTCTCGGCCTGGCCTTCAAGCCTGACACCGACGACGTCCGCGAGTCGCCGGCACTCGACATCGTGCCGCTGCTCGCCGAGCAGGGCGCTTCGATTCGCATCTACGATCCGGTCGCAGCCGAACTCGCGGTTCCCGGCGCTGCACGCGTCCCCGACGTGTGGAAGGCGCTTGAGGGTGCCTCTGCTGCTGTCGTCGTCACCGAGTGGGACGAGTTCGCGGAACTCGATTGGGCGCGCGTGCGCCGCGCAATGGCCAGTCCCGGCATCATCTTCGACGGCCGCAACTGCCTCGACGCCGACGCGATTCGCTCAGCGGGGCTCACGTACATGGCAGTCGGACGCGATGGCGAGCACCGCGCCACCGAGAACGCCTGACGGAGGCCCCGTGCGAATCCTGTACGTCCACCAGTTCTTCGCCACCCGGGAGTCGTCGCTCGGGCTCATTCGCTCGTACGAGTTCGCACGTCGGTGGGTGGCTGACGGACACGAAGTCACGATCATCACGAGCTCCTCGCGTCTGCCCGAGGAGTACGATCGCACGCTGTTCACGGAAGGCGAGATCGACGGCATCCGCGTACGTGCCGTGCGTGTGCACTACTCCAACTACATGGGATACGGTCGTCGTATGTGGTCGTTCATCATGTTCACGCTCGGCGCCACATGGCTTGCATCGACCGCTGGCAAGCACGACGTGATCTTCGCCACCTCGACGCCGCTCACCGTCGGCATCCCTGGCTGGATAGCGGCGAAGCTGCGGCGCACCCCGTTCGTCTTCGAGGTCCGGGATCTGTGGCCCGAAGCCGCGATTCAGATGGGCGCCCTCAAGCGGACCGGTGTGCTCGCGCGGATCGCTAAGGCACTTGAGCGATTCTTGTACCGGCAGTCCGCAGAGGTGATCGCCCTCTCTCCGGGCATGGCAGAAGGCGTCATCGCCGAAGGGGTCGCCCCGCAGCACGTTCACCTCGTGCCGAACTGCTCGGACCTGGACCTCTTCCACCCCGGCCCAAAGGATGAGGCCTTCCTTGGCAGCCACGGGATCGGACCCGACACGTTCATCGTGGGGTATGCCGGCGCCATCGGCCCATCGAACGCCGTCGAAGCCATCGTTCCAGAAGCGGCCCGCACGCTCGCAGAGCGTGGCCGCGACGACATCGTGTTCGTGATCGCCGGCGACGGCAAGTCGCTCCCGGCGCTTGAGGCGGCTGTGGAAGGTCTATCGAACGTGCGGTTCGTCGGCTCGCTGCCCAAGAAGGATGTACCCGTGCTCACACGCTCGGCCGACGCGCTGATGACACTCTTCGCAGATGTGCCCATCCTCGCAACGAACTCGCCCAACAAGTTCTTCGACGGACTCGCGTCCGGGCGGCCGATGATAGTCAACTCGCCCGGTTGGACGAAGGAGCTCGTGGAGGAATCCGCATGCGGCGTGTATGTGCCCGCCGAGGATGGCGTCGCTCTCGCCGATGTGATCGAGCGCCTAGCCGACGACCCCGACGAACTAGCTCAGATGGGCCGCAACGCTCGTCAGCTCGCCCAGGAGCGCTTCGACCGCACGCTGCAGGCCCAGCGACTGCTTGACGTTCTCGAACAGGCTGCGGCGCGCTAGCTACTGCGTGGTGCTGGACCCGGCCAGTGCGGCTTTCCAGTCCTTGCCCACCACCACGAGCACGTCGGATGTGAAGGTGTACATCCCCCTGCTCGCGACCACACTGCCTGTGGGCAACTTGGAGGCTACAAGATCCGCTGCCGCCTTGTTCGCGTCGTCTTTGTAGACCACAAGCGTCTTGTCGTAGACAAACTGGTTGGCATTCCCCACTTCGCCGACAGTGAAGCCGGCGGCAGTGAGGATGGACGACGCCGATGAGGCGACACCTTCTTGTCCCGCACCGTTGCGAACGGTGATCGAGATTGTCGACGGCACGAGAGGCACATCTGCTGTAGACGTGGCATCAAATGCCCGGCCGGCACTGAAAGCAGCCACCAGGCGCGCCTTCTCCTCCTCGTCCGTCCAAACGTACGGCGACTTCCAGGTTCCGATGATGGTGGCAGTCTGCAGGTCGGTGGCCTTGATGCCCTTGATGGCCATGATGGTGTCGATCATCTCGCTGACACTCATATCCGTCGCGGTGTACTTGGCGACCTCACGAGCGATCGCGGGCAGCTTCGGCAGGTTCTCGATGCGCGAGGACTGCTCGGCAAGCGCCTTGAAGAACGCCTGCTGGTGCTTCATCCGAGTGAAGTCGGCATCCGGAAACGCGCGACTGCGGACGTAGGTGAGCGCGTACTCACCCGTCAGGAGCTGATACCCCTTGTCGATGTGTTGTGCCTGAAGGTGCGGACTGTGACTGGCTGCTTTCGGGTCGTCGATCGTGGTGTCGACGTCGATCCAAACACCACCAAGTGCATCAACGGCCTTCTGGAAACCGATGAAGTTCACTTCCATATAGTGATTGATCTTTATGCCGAGAAACCCCTCGACGGTCTTGATCATGAGCGCAGGTCCGCCCTCGGCACCGCCATAGAAGTTGGCTGCGTTTATCTTGCCGATTCCGTGACCCGGAATCTCGACTCGCGTGTCTCTTGGAATCGATAGCATGGAGACCTGTTTGGTCTGCGGGTCGACTCTGGCGACGATGATGGTATCTGCGCGCGCCGCCTCTTCCTCGGGACGCGCGTCGCTTCCCATGAGAAGAATCGTGAACGGCTGCTTTGGAACCGGCTTCGTAAGCGCTGCGACAGTCTGGCTATTGGAGCCGACGCCCGCCTTGATGGTCTTATCGATGCTTCGCATGGTGAAGAACGCGTATGCAGCGACACCTACGACGAAGAGCGCGATCACGGTCACGGCGACGAGAACCGTGCGCTTGATCGCGCGGTTCCGGTTCTGCTTATGCGCCCGCAGTCGCGGTGACGGCTCGACGATCCGACCGACACTGGACGTGCGACCCCGTGGAGCTACCCGCGAGCGAGAGCGAGAGCGGGGCGTGTAGTGCTTTCCCATGTCACTTCCTCATTGACACTGCTCGATCAGGCGAGCGCATCCTTGACGACCCGGACGATCTCATCCTGCTGCGCGCGAGTGATGCCAGGGAAGCACGGCAACGCGAATGTGCGCGCGTCACACGATTCGACTTCCGGTAGCGACGGCTTCACGAAACCTTCGATGGACTCGAAACACTCCTGCTCATGCAGCGCGAGCGGATAGTACAGTGCTGTGCCGATACCGGCCTCTTGCAGCGCGGTCATGACCTTCTCGGCGCGCTCTGACTTGACGATGAAGAGATGGTAGACCGGTACGCCATAGTCGCGCACGACCGGCAATTCGAGACCTTCGACATCCGCAAGGAGCTCGCCGTAGACCTCGGCGGCCGCACGACGCTGCGCGTTCCAGGCATCCAGGTGCGGCAGCTTGACGAGCAGGATTGCCGCCTGCAGCGAGTCGAGGCGCGAGTTCACACCGAACGCGTCGTGATAGTACTTGCGACTTGACCCGTGGTTGGCGAGCTTGCGGCACTCGTCGGCGATGGCCTTGTCATCGGTGGTAACGATGCCGCCGTCGCCTGCGCAACCGAGGTTCTTGCTCGGGAAGAACGAGAACGCAGCGGCGTCAGCAAGGGAACCCGCCATGCGGCCCTTGTAGGTGGCACCGATCGCCTGGCAGGCGTCCTCGATGACCTTCAGGCCACGGCGTCCGGCGATCTCGTTCACGACATCCATATCGACGCACTGGCCGAAGATGTGGACCGGCATGATCGCCTTGGTGCGATCCGTGATCGCGGCCTCAAGCGCAGTGACGTCCATGTTGTACGTACCGGGCTCGATGTCGACGAACACAGGCTTGGCACCAAGGTGGACGATCGCTTCGACCGTCGCGAAGAACGTGAACGGCGTCGTGATGACCTCGTCGCCCTTGCCGATGCCCAGTGCCGCAAGGATCAGGAAGAGTGCGTCCGTGCCGTTTCCGCACGCCACGGCGTACTTAGTGCCGCAGTAGTCGGCGATGGCCTGCTCAAGCGCTGCAACCTTCGGCCCGCCGATGAACGCGGCGTTGGCCATGACGTCATTGATGGCCGCGTCGAGTTCGGCCTGCAGATCACGGTACTGGGCTTTCAGGTCAAGCAGGGGTACGCCCATGGAGTCCAGCTCCTCATCATCTCGTCGTTGATTCGACACATCTTCGCATTCAGTGACGGCTGCGTCCCACGCGATGCGGCCGCCGTCACGTTGCCGTTACTGGTTCTCTAGCAGTTCTTCTTCCGGAACGTCCTTGACCGGCTTCGCGGGCGTGCCCATCACGAGCGTGCGCGCCGGAACGTTACGAGTGACAACGGCTGCCGTCGCGACGAACGCGTCCTCGCCGATCTCGATGCCGGGAAGGATGTGGGCACCGCCGCCCACGCGCGCGCCACGCCGAATCGTGCAGCCGCGCATCTCGGTGAGACGCTTTTCGGTGCGGCCCATGTAGTTGTCGTTTGTGGTGACGACCATCGGGGCTATGAAGACGTCCTCTTCGATGGTCACGTATGCGGTAACGTACGCACCCGACTGGATGCGCGTGCGACTACCGATCGACGTGTCGTTCTCCACGGTCACATTGCGACCGACGACGACGTTGTCACCGATCGCACAGCGCTCGCGAACACCGGCGCCGTCGGCGATGATGCACTCAACGCCAAACGTGGAGCCGGCCATGACGACCGCGTTGCTTCCCACGGCACAGCCGCGGCCAAGCACCACACCCGGAAGCACGCCGCCCTTGGCGGTCGAGCCCTTTGCGAGCTTCGGCCGCTTTCCGACGATCGCACCGTCGGCAACCACCACATCATCGCCGAGCACCGCACCCGCACAGATGCGCACGAACGAGCCGATGGTGACGTTGTCGCCGATGACGACATCTTCATCGATGATGCAGAACGGCGCGGGAGCGAAGTTCTCGCCGACCTTGGCCGTTGGGTGGATATACGCACTCATCTCAGACCTCCTGTGCGATCGCCGCGGGTGATCCGCCGGCGGCCATAGAAACGTCAACAGCCTCGAGAACGCGGACAACGTTGAGTCCGTCTCGGCCATCGCTGCGCGGGGTGGAACCGGCGGCGCAGCTGTCGAGGAAATGTTGGACCTCAAGCGCAAGCGGCTCCTTGAGCGGCACCCACGGAACGGTGATGTCGCCGAAGCGCAAGGTGAGGTCTTCGCCGTACGCCATCGCGTTCTCAGGCGCGCCCACGCCGCGGTCGTAGATCCACAGCTTCTCGGTGGCTTCCATGTCGTCGAACACGAGCATCTTCTTGGTGCCGACGACGGTGAGCTTGCGGACCTTGTGCGGGTCGAGCCAGCTCACGTGGATGTTGGCCATCTTGCCGCTCGGGAAGTGGAGGTTCGCAAAGACGGTGTCCTGCACGCCCGGCGTCACGTATGCTGCGCCGTTGGCACTCACATAGTCCGGCGTCTCCCCGAGGATGTAGAGCACGATCGAAACGTCATGCGGAGCGAGCGACCAGAACGCATTCTCCTCGGTACGTACCTTGCCGAGGTTGAGGCGTTGCATGTAGACGTAGAGCACGTCGCCGAGCTCTCCTGAGGCGATGTAGTCTTTGATCCAGTTGATGCCCGAGTGGTACTCCATGAGGTGCCCGACCATGAGGACGACGCCAGCGGCGTCCGCCGCTCGAACGAGCGCCTCGGCGTCCTCGCTCTTCAGCGTGAGCGGCTTCTCGACGAAGCAGTGCTTGCCTGCCGCGATCACCTTGCTCGCAATCGCGAAGTGGCTCGGTGCGCTTGTAGCTACGACGACGGCGTCGAGGTCGTAGTCAGCGAGGAACGCGTCGAGGTCGGTGGTCGTCTCAACGTGCGGGTAGAGCGACTTGAGCTTGGCGAGATTCGACTCGGAGAGATCGCATGCGGCGACAAGCTGCGCGTCCCCTGCCTTGTCGACATTGCGGACGAGGTTGGGACCCCAGTAGCCGAAGCCGACTGCTCCCACGCGTACCGGCTTGCCGGTCACAGGCGCACCACCTTGTTGTCGTCGAATGCCTTGAGCGCATTGCGCGTGTCAACGATAAGCCGCGACGCCCGGACCACCAGGTGGTAGTCGACGTTGCGGTGATCGGTCACGACGAGCACTGCGTCTGCCGAGGCAAGTTCGGACTCGGTGAGCGCGACGCTCTCAAGCGTCTGCCCATCGAAGCTGAACTTCGCCACGTATGGGTCGTGGTAGACGAGGTTCGCTTCCTTCTCGGCCAGGAGTTCCGCGATCTTGATGGCCGGGGACTCGCGCATGTCATCGATGTCGTTCTTGTACGCAACACCGAGAAGCAGGATGCGTGAGCCGGCAAGCGGCTTGCGCTGCGTGTTGAGCGCCTCCATGAGCCGCTGCACCACGTAGTACGGCATGTTCTCGTTGACCTTGCCGGCGAGCTCGATGAACTCTGTGTGCAGGTCGAACTCGCGTGCCTTCCACGAGAGGTAGAACGGGTCGATCGGGATGCAGTGACCGCCGAGGCCAGGACCAGGGTAGAACGGCATGAAGCCGAATGGCTTGGTCTTGGCGGCGTCGACGACTTCCCAGATGTTGATGCCCATGCGCTCGCAGACCTGGAGCAACTCGTTCATGAGGGCGATGTTCACGCACCGGAAGATGTTCTCCAGGAGCTTCGTCATCTCGGCGGCACGGGTCGAGCTGACCGGCACCACGGTGTCGATGAAGCGCGAGTACATCGCAACGGCGATCTCGGTGCAGTCGTGCGTCACGCCGCCGACGACCTTGGGGGTGTTGCGCGTCTGGAAAACCGGGTTGCCGGGGTCGACGCGCTCGGGTGAGAACGCGAGGTACAGGTTCGTCCCTACCCTGAGGCCGTTCGCCTCGAGGATCGGCTGGACGATCTCCTCGGTGGTACCGGGATAGGTGGTCGACTCAAGCGTGACGAGCATGTCGGGATGCAGGTACGGTGCGACGGCTGCTGCAGCGGACTCCATGAACGAGGTGTCCGGTTCCTTCATCTTGTTGAGCGGCGTCGGGACGCAGATGATGACCGCGTCAGTCTCGCCAACTCGCGAGAAATCGGTCGTCGCCTCGATGAGACCGGCGTCGACAAGTTCGGCAAGCTCGTCCGTGGGCACATCGGGAATGTAGCTTCTGCCCGCGTTGACCTCGACGGTCTTGCCCTCGGAGACCTCGAGCCCGATGACCTTGTGGCCGGACTTCGCCATTTCAACCGCGAGCGGCAGTCCGACGTACCCGAGACCGACCACGCCGAAGACGGCTTCCCCGCTCTCGATCCGTTCTTTGAGTCCCATCTGCTCTTCTCTCCCAGAGTCGACATGTTGCGTCGCGCCGAGGCAATCCTGCCTGGTCGCGAATCTTCTTATTGTACCGGAACGCCCTCGGGCCGGAACAGCGCATCGTATGCCGCCACCAGCCGCGCAGATGCTCCGGACCAGTTGAGTCCAGCCTCGACGATCGCACGTCCACGGCGGCCCATCGCGTGTGCTGCCTCTCGATCACCCGCAAGCGCGACAAGCGCTCTCGCGATGTCCTTCGGGTCGTGATCGTCCACTGCATAGCCCAGACCGTGCCGCTCGACGTACTCGCCGCTGAACGTGCCTCGCGTGCAGATGAGCGGCAGTGCGCACGCCATGGCTTCCATCGCCTTCACGGGATACGCCGTGCGCCAGTTCTCGAGCGACGAATCGTAGCACGCGAAGACAGCATCGCACTCGTGGTAGAGCCCGGGCCCATCCGCAGGCTCGAACCGCCCGCGCGTCTCGACACGCTCCATCGTCGAGGCGATATGTGCGATCTCTGCCTCGGCGGTTCCACCTCCGATGAGTAGGGCGTGCAGTTGCGGATGCGGCTGGATGGCTTCCATGAGGTTGACGAGCGCGGGAACCCAACGTTTCTGACCGATGAAACTCACGACGAATTCGGCTTCGTTGCGCTCGACGGGCGTGTATCGTTCGAGCTCGGGCGCATTTTCGACGAGCACGATGTTCTTCGCGCCGAGTGCCTCGTAGTAGCCGACCTGACCCTCGCCCACCGTGATGACGACATCGGCGCGCGGGATGGAGCGGCGCTCGAGGTATCGTGCGGCGGCCCGTGCGACGATGCCCTTGATGCCTCGCTGCGGCAGTGCACGGCTGTGGCGGTACATCTCCCAGAAGTCGAGCACGAGTCTCGGGCTCTCGGGTCCGCGCGTGACGAGCGGCAACGCGGCGGGCACCGTGTCGAGGTTGGCGCAGTGGAGCGCGTCCGGTTTGAGCGCTGCCGCACGCTCGCGCGCGACGCTCCAGAACTCGCGATAGCCGGCTATGTTGCGGAGTCCTGCGCCGTGGCGTGCCTCGGGGCCCATGCTCTCGATGCGCCATCCGTCGCGCTGGACGATCTCCGGGTCGCGCTTCTCGCGGTCCCACGCCAACACGACGACCTCGTAGCCGCCCGCAACGAGCGCCTCGGCCTCCTTGGAGACGCGCGGATCGGCCGTGCCAGACGCGCTCAGGATCATGACGACGAGCGGACGCGTGCTCATGTGCGCGCTCCGATCGAGTTCGGTATCGGGGCGTCTGTAAGCACGGCTTCGTACACCGAGACGAGCATCCCGCCGACAGCCTGCGGCGAGTACCGGGAAGCCGCGCGTGCGGCGATATCCTCGCTGTCGAACATATCGAGACGGGCGATCGCATCCTGCAGGCCCACAGCGAACGCGTCAACGTCATCGGCCGCCACGAGCACGCCGTCGCCGACTTCCACGATGCCGTCAGGACCACCTGAAAGCGTGGCAACGACAGGCAGTCCGGTCGCTAGCGCCTCGATGAGCACGACACCGAAGCCCTCGGAACGGGACGGCAGTACGAACAGGTCGGCCGCGCGCATCTCGGCAGCGAGCGGTTCGTCGAGGAGCACGCCCTTGAACTCGACGTCACCGGCGATTCCGAGCTCGAGCGCGAGCGCCTCTAGAGCACTTCGCTCGGGACCGTCGCCGACCATCGTGAGTGTTGCCGAGACGCCCGAAGCGCTCAGCTGCGCGAACGCTCGCAAGAGCACGTCGTGGCCCTTCTCGTGTGACAGTCGACCCACGCTGAGAAGGCGCAGCACGGGTCCCCGGGTGCGCTCTGCGTGGGTGTAACGGCGAACATCGTACGTGTTGGGGATGACGGTCACGACCGAAGGGTCAAGACCGAGTTCGGAGATACTGTCGGCCGCAAGTCGGTTTCCCACGCAGATCACTGCGCGTGCACCACGCCCGGCGGCCACGATCTCGCGCCGCCAGCGGGGATTCTCCAGGTTCGAGTAGAGATCGAGACCGTGGACCGTCAGCACGTACGGCAGCCCGGCATCCTTGCAGAGCCGTCGACCGGCAGCTCCGCTCGGATAGAGGTCGTGTACGTGCACGAACGACGCGTTCGTCCGTGCGCACGCCCGCCTGAAAGCTCCGCGCGCTGTGAGCGCGATGAGCGGCGCCACCGTCGCGTACAACCAACGCTTCGGCAGAACGGGATAGCGGGGCCACATGACGAGCGAGCCGTCGATGTCGCGCTCCCCGTTGGCGAACGGCTTGTGCAACGCGCGCGCCACCCACTTTGGCACCCACGGC
>CAZGNF010000076.1:0-5241 GCA_964527045.1 uncultured Coriobacteriaceae bacterium
GGGAACGGCGGTCGCTACCAGGCCCACTTCGCCGAGATCAAGAAGTAGCCGCTACCCCAGCGCGTGACCGCCGAACTGGTTCCGCAGCGCGGAGAGAACCTGTCCGGCGTAGCTCGGGCTCTTCTCGGACTCCTTGCGCACCTCAAGCGCGTCGCGGATCACGCGCGCATCCACGCCGAGCGCCTCGGCTGCACGAACCGTCCACTCGCCCTCGCCGGTGTGTCCAACGGTGCCCGAGACGCCTTCGAGATCCTCCCCGAACGCCTCATACGCCTCTTCCAGCCAGCCGATCAGCCGCGATTCGATGACGCTGCCGCGGTTGTAGACCTCGGCGGCAGCATCCAGGTCGATCCCCAGCTCCGAGCGCCGCATGAGCGCGAATCCCTCGGCGATGGCCTCCATCATCCCGTACTCGATGCCGTTGTGGACCATCTTCACGAAGTGCCCCGAGCCGTGCCCATCGAAGAAACGGTAGCCGTCGCGCACCGACAGGTCGCGCCACAGGTGCTCCAGACGCTCGAAGTCATCGAACTGACCGCCGATCATCAGGCATGCGCCGTTGCGTGCACCGCCCGGTCCGCCGGACGTCCCGACATCGATGAAGTGCAGCCCCGCCGAGAGGACCCGCGGCGCGCGCTCGATCGTCTGCAGGAAATGCGAGTTGCCGCCGTCGATGACGACGTCGCCGGGTTCGAGCAGCGACGCCAGGCCGCCTTCGCCGAAGATGACGTCGTCGACGGGCGCGCCGGCGGGCACCATCAGCCACACCGTGCGCGGCGGCTTGAGTTCGCGCACCAGCTCGGCCAGCGTGGCGACGGCCTCAAGCCCCTCGGCCTCCATCTCCTGTGCGACCGAGTGCGTGCGGTTCCATCCCACCACGCGCCAACGGTGGTCGATAAGGTTGCGTGCCAGGTTCGCGCCCATCTTGCCAAGGCCGATCATGCCGATCTCCATGCGCGCGATGTGCGACTCGTCGACCTTCTCGCGAGCGCGGCGGATCACCTCGGCCGAGTCGGGTTCGTAGTTGTCGAGCGGCACCGCATCGCTCCCCCACACGCGCATGAACGGGTCGATGAACGCCCACATCGCGCGGACCTCGTCAGTGGCGACGAAGAGCGTCTGGTCGCCGGCGATCGCGTCGAGCAGCAGCTTCGCATACTCCTCCACGTATTGAACCTTCTCCTCCTTCTCGTAGAGGAAGAAGGTGAACTCGCGCATCTCAAGCGCCCGCTCGAAGCCCGGCTTCTTCGCCCAGAACTGGATCTTGATGGACTCCTCGGGCTCCAGCTGGAACGTCACGCGGTTCTCGTAGGGACCGGGTCCCTCGACGTCACACAGGCACGCCTCGGGCGCGCGGAACGTGACCGAGACCTGCTTGAGTGCTTCACCCATCCGCTTGCCGGACTCCATCGTGACCGGCACGCCGCCCCAGCGGCCGCCATGCAGCGCGAATCGCAGCCGGAAGTACGTCTCGGTGGTGGAGTCGGCAGCGACACCGGGAATGTCGCGGTAGCCAACGTACTGCGCCCGGAACGAGTGCGCCATGATGTCATCGGGCGAGGGTGCCCTCAGGTCCTCAAGGAAGCGAGCGCGATTGCGGCGGATGCTCTCGGCCGAGAGATCCGCCGGCTGATCCATGAGCACGAGCGCAAGTATCTGGAGTAGGTGGTTCTGCCCCACATCGCGAAGCGCACCGACGCCGTCGTAGAACGCGCCGCGCTTCTCAACGCCGAGCGACTCCAGGAGCGTGATGTCGATGCGGTCGATCGAACCCGCGTCCCACGACGGCTCGAAGAGCGCGTTGCTGAAGCGGAACGACAGGATGCCCTGCAGCATCTCCTTCGCAAGGTAGTGATCGATGCGGTACACCTGCTCCTCGGCGAAGAGGCTGCCGAGCAGCTCGTCGAGCTCCTGCGCTGAGGCGCCGTCCTTGCCGAACGGCTTCTCCACCAGCACGCGGGTGAAGCCGACCCCGTCGTCACATGGCTCGGCAAGTCCACTGTCCGAGAGGCGCTGGAAGATGACGCGGTAGTTCTCGGGCGGAACGGCGAGGTAGTAGAGCTTGCTTGCGCACATGCCCCACGCCGCATCGACGGCCTCGACGTCGTCTGCAAGCTGCCGATACGCCGCCTCATCGTCGAATGTCCCGCGCTGGTACGAGAACATGCCGAGAAACTCCTCGCGGTCCTCGGCAGCGGGCGCGATACCTTCATAACCGTCGAGAATCGTGGCAACGTGCGAGCGGAGATCCGCGTCGCTCCAGTCACGCCGAGAGAAGCCGATGACGCGGAACCGCTCGGGCAGGCGGTCTTTCACCTTGAGGTAGGCGAGCGACGGCACGATCTTGCGCGCCATGAGGTCGCCGGTTGCGCCGAAGACGACGAGGATGGTCGGGGATGCAGGAGTGGTCACGGTGCCTCCGTTGATGAGGGCTGGACTCTTGCTTAGGTTCTACCCCAGGTGGCCAGAGGGCAGCGTGTCAGACACTTCTGCTACTGTCTTCTCAGCCCGTCTCGCAGCCGAGGAGGACGAATGCCGGAACGGTGGCTTGAAGCCGCGCGCCAAGGTGAGGTTCAGCGAGCAATCGTTGAGTGCGTGCCACTGCCGACGATTCTTCACGACCAGGAGATGATTCTCTACGCGAACCCGGCAGCCACGGCGCTCGTCGGCGCGCGCAACCTCGATGAGCTGGTGGGGCGCAACGTGTTCGACTTCGTTCATCCCGATGGCGAGGTGGGTGCACGTGATCGGGTGCAGCTCGTCTACGAACGCGATCTCAGCATCAAACGAGCCGCCTGCAAGATCTGCGCACTCGACGGCACAGGTATCGACTGCGTCGTGACCGGCTATCCGGTACACATTCTCGGACGCGACCTTGTCGTCGCGGTGATAATCCCGCTTGGCAAGTAGCCGCTACGCCTGCGGTCGGATGACTTCCTGGCCGCCCATGTACGGGCGCAATACTTCGGGCACCACGATGCTGCCGTCGGCCTGCTGGTAGTTCTCGAGCACCGCCACGAGCGTGCGCCCCACCGCGAGGCCGCTTCCGTTGAGCGTGTGCACGAAGCGGCTGCCCTTGAAGGCGCCCGGATCGCGGTACTTGATGCTCGCGCGGCGCGCCTGGAAGTCCCAGCAGTTGCTGCAGCTTGAGATCTCCTTGTAGTTGCCGTAGCTCGGCAGCCAGACTTCGAGGTCGTACGTCTTGGCGGCGCCAAAGCCCATGTCGCCGGTGCAGAGCACGATCACGCGATACGGCAGGTCGAGGAGCTGCAGGATGTTCTCGGCATCGATCACCATGCCTTCGAGCTCGTCCATCGACGTCTCGGGCGTGGCGAACTTCACCATCTCGACCTTATCGAACTGATGCACGCGGATCATGCCGCGGGTGTCTCGGCCAGCGCTGCCCGCCTCCTCGCGGAAGCACGGCGTGTACGCGCAGTAGTGGCGCGGGAGCGTATCGCCCTCAAGCACGTCGTCGCGATGGAGGTTGGTGAGCTGCACCTCTGCGGTCGGGATGAGGTAGAGACCCTCGCCCGTCTTGAAGAGGTCATCCTCGAACTTGGGGAGCTGCCCCGTGCCGGTGAGGGTGTCGACATTCGCGAGCGCGGGGACCGACCACTCGGCGAACCCGCGTGAGCCATGCGTGTCGAGCATGAAGTTGATGAGCGCACGGTTGAGCCGGGCGCCGTCACGGCCGAGCACCACGAAGCGGCTTCCGGCAAGCTTCACGCCGGCCTCGAAGTCGATGAGGCCGGTCTCTGGTCCGAGGTCCCAGTGCGGCTTGGCCTCGAAGTCGAACTCACGTGGCGTGCCCCAGCGGCGCACCTCCACGTTCTCGCTCTCGTCGGCGCCGACCGGCACGCTCTCGTGCGGGATGTTGGGGATGGTGAGCAGCAGTTCGCGCACGTCAGCGTCGACTGTGCCGAGAAGCTCCTCATCAACCGCGATCTCTTCGTTGATGACGCGCACCTCTTCTTTGCGCGCCTCGGCGGTATCGCGCTCGCCCGCCTTCATAAGTGCGCCGATTTCCTTGGAGGCCTCGTTGCGGCGCGCCTGACGCGATTCGACCTCGCCGATAAGGCGGCGACGCTTCTCATCGAGGGCGACGAAGCGATCGAAGTCCCAGGTGCCACGACGGTTCTCGACCGAAGCGCGGACGAGATCGAGGTTCTCTCGGACGAAGCGTGCGTCGAGCATAGTCAGCCTCCGGTCGGAGATCGTTCAGGGCGCGTTTGGTACTGGCTGGGATTATAGCCGAGAAGGACGCCGGAGCGCGGCTTGGGGAGGTGTGTGGTGAGTAGTATCATATCGGTATCACAACGACGATGGCGAGGTGCTCCCATGACCGACTTCCTCATCCGCAACCTGGATCCCCACGTGCTCGATCAGCTGAAGAAGCGTGCCGAGCAGCACGGCCGTTCGCTACAGGCCGAGGTCCACGACACGCTGAAGCGCTCGGTTCGTCTGAGCAAAGCCGAGTCGATCGCGCGCGCCGAGGCGTTCCGGAACCAGCTGCCCGTTTCGACCACCGACTCGACCGACCTCATCCGCGAAGATCGGGACTCGCGGTGAAGGGATCGGTGTTCGATGCAAGCGTGATGGTCAAGCTTGTGGTCGCTGAGCCCGGGGCGCCAATGGCCTGGAGCGCGTACGAAAGCACCGGCACGGCCGTTGTTCCCGACTGCGCATTCGCGGAATGCGCAAGCGCCCTTTGGAAGAAGAACCGCCGAGAGGGCTACTCTGCGTCGGCAATGAAGGATGCTTTCCGCCTGTTGAGCTCGATGGACTTCACCGTGGTCGAATCCGAGCCGCTGATGGAGCACGCCTTGGGACTGGCTTTGTCTCTCGCTCATCCCGTCTACGACTGCATCTACGTGGCGCTCGCCAGCGATACCGGGCTTCCGCTCGCCACTGCTGACGCGCGGCTCCGTACGGTCGCCGAGGCCTCCGGCGTGGCTGTTATCTGGATCGGCGAGAGTTAACGTGCGTTCGCGCCTTCCGTTGTCGCCCCGATGCGCCTATCCTCATTCTTATGAATCATGAAGAGGTCCGTATCGGCAGCAGCGTCATCAAGATCGTTCGAGGCGACATCACTCGCGAGCGCGTTGACGCGATCGTGAACGCCACCAACGCGAGCCTCAGACCGGGCGGTGGCGTCTGCGGCGCAATCCACACGGCGGCGGGCAACGCTCTCACCGAGGACTGCCGTCGCGTGATGGCCGATCGCGCGCCGCTCGTACC
>CAZGNF010000076.1:5251-10230 GCA_964527045.1 uncultured Coriobacteriaceae bacterium
CCCGGCGAGGCGGTAGCGACCTCGGCTGGCGACCTCGGCGCGAAGTACGTCATCCACGCCCTCGGTCCCGTCTGGCACGGAGGCGACCAGGGCGAGCCTCAGGCGCTCGCCTCGGCGTACAGAACGAGCATCGAGATCGCCGACAAGCTGGGACTGCAGTCGATCGCGTTCCCGAGCATCTCGACCGGCATCTACGGCTATCCGATGATGGCGGCGGCCCATGTTGCACTGCGCGCAATCCGCCTTGCGCTGGAGCGCGCGCACTCGGTGCGCGAGGTGCGCGTCGTGCTCTACGACGCTGACGCCTACGAGGCGTGGCTCGGCGCTGCTCGCTAGTCTCGCGCTACAATCGCCGTATGGAATCTCGTATCGAACTGACACTCACCTCCCCCGAGGTCGTGCATCTCTCGGACGTCGACCCGACGCTTGGCGCGCTCATCGAACGCGTCGGCCCGATCTCGCAGCGGCTTGAGAACGACGGCTTCAACTCACTTGCGAGCGCGATCGTGTCCCAGCAGCTCTCGGACAAGGCCGCCAGCACGATCTGGGGCCGCGTGGAAACCGCGCTTGGCGGCGTCACCCCCGAAAGCATCGTAGCCGCTGACACTGACACGCTGCGCGGCGCCGGACTCTCGGGCAGCAAGACGTCGTTCCTCCGCGACCTGGCCGAGCGGACCCTCGACGGCCGTCTCGACATCGACCGCATCGCAACGCTCCCCGACGACGACATCGTCGCCGAACTCACCGCCGTGAAAGGCATCGGCCGCTGGACAGCCGAGATGTACCTGATCTTCTCCCTCGGCCGACCCGACGTACTCGCGCTCGACGACGGCGCCATCCGCGCGACGATCGGCTGGTTGTATGACCTGGGCGGTCCGGCAGAGCGCGACGATGCCGCCCGCATCGGCGAGCCATGGAGCCCGTACCGCACCGCAGCGTCGCTCTACCTGTGGCGCGGACTCGCGCTCAGACGTGCCGAGGCGAAAGCCGCGCGGTAGCTGCCGACTTACTCGGAAATCTACTCAGAAGTGTTGTCGCTTCAGAGACTTCAGAGTAGATTGCAGAGTATGGAACTTGAAGACCTCATCCGCCGCCCCGAAGGCAAGACGCTTGAGTTCAAGCGCGACGCTTCATCAGGCGGCCCTATCCTGCGGACTGTGTGCGCCTTCGCGAACACCGCTGGCGGCACGCTGCTGATCGGCATCGAGGATCGCAGCGGCGCCGTTCTCGGCGTGGAGAATCCGCTTGATGCCGAGGAACGACTGGCCAGCATCATCGCTGATGGCATCTCGCCGCGTCTGGTTCCAGACATCGATCTCATCCCGTGGCGCGAGACGCACGTACTCGCCATTCGTGTGTACCCCGGGCCATCGCGCCCGTACACCGTTACGTCGCGCTCGGCTACGCCCGCCGCGTACGTGCGCATCGGATCCACCAACCGCATCGCGGATGACGCGCTCATGGCCGAACTCTCGCGCGGTGCCCGCAATACCGCCTTCGACGAGACGCCGCTTCCCGACCTTGCCGAGACGGACATCGACCTGGATGCAGTCGCGGAGGCGCTCCCCTCTGACCGACGCCCCACTGCCACCGAACTGCGAACGTTGCGCCTCATCGTGGACGACCAAGGGCGACAGGTCCCGACGGTCGGAGCCATTCTGCTGTTCGGCCGGAACAGGCTGGAAGTCTTCCCCGACGCTTGGGTGCACGCCGGCCGATTCAGAGGGACCGACAAACACTCGGTAATCGACTCGGCAGACATTCGCAGCTATCCAGTCACGGCGATCGAGCAAGCGCTGGCCTTCATCGCTCGCAACACATCCGCTGCCTACGAGATCAGCGGCACGCGCCGCCTCGAGATACCCGAGTATCCTCCTGTCGCGGTCCGCGAAGCTGTCGTAAACGCCGTCGCGCATGCGGACTACTCTCAGCAGGGAGCGCCCATTCGTATCGCGGTCTTCGACGACCGGCTCGAGATCACCAGCCCGGGCATACTCGTCGCCGGACTGACGATCCCCGATGTGCTCTCGGGCGTCTCGAAGCTACGCAACCGGGTGATCGGACGTGTGCTGCGAGAAGCGAACCTCATCGAACAGTGGGGCAGCGGCATCCAGAGGATGCGTGCAGCGTGTCAGGCCGCCGGCCTTGCCGAACCTCTCTTCGAGGAGGTTGCCACAAGTTTCCGTGTGACGCTGTTCTCGGCACGGCGGGAAGCGGCAGAGATGGACGCGGTGGACGAGAAGGCACTCGCCGCGCTTCGCGACGCAGCCGGATTGAGCACGAGAGAAGTCGCCGGGCTGATCGAACGCTCCCCCAGGGCCACGCGCACCCGCCTGCAGCGACTGATCGACGCTGGCCTCGTGGTGGACATCGGCAGCTCACCGAATGACCCGCAACGTCGCTACTACCTCGCCGAGGAGCCTGGACGGTACAAGACGCGCTGATCTGGACCCGTTGCCGAGAGGAGCTCGCATGAGCCGAGAACCGCAGATGCCAGCCGCCATGATGGCGGCGTTCGCCGGGATGCAAGGCGGTGCCGGTGTGGCGAGCGCGTTTGCGGTGGCGCTCGTGATGCACACGCTGGAGAAGTGGCACGAGCCCACCGGCAAGGAGCTGGAACGCGCGCTCGCGACCGCCGCGCGCTACAAGCTCTCCGACGACCTCGCGATCTTCCTGCCGCCCGAGCCGGGCAGGTTCGCCAGCCGCGCTCGCAAGGACGCGTACAAGGGCGTGGTGATCGCGCTCAAGCGCGTTGACGAGCTAGAGGGCGACGAGCGTGCCGAGGCGATCACGCAGGTGCGAGGGCTGCTCGGGGCCGGGTGAGAGGGCTAGGCTAGTAGGACCTCTTCGGGTCGGCGGTGTGCAACAAGTGAGCCATGCGCAGTGATCGAATGGCGGATAACATCCTCCACGCTGCCTCCGAAGCTTTCATACGCCATGAGCCTGACCTCGCGCGCAAGCCGCAAACCGTGTACCAGCACGATCGGGTAGTCGTCCTCGATCATCTCGATCTGTGCTGCGCGACTGTATGTACCTGTTGTCACATACGCGCCAATCCACCCTCGCTTCAAGCGCGCGACCACTCGCGACAACTGCTCGGCCGAAACGCTGGACCTCGGAACGATGCACTTGGCTTGGCCAAGCACAACGAGATGCGCCGTCGATTCCTCACTGCCAGCATCGAGTCTGCCCACGAAGTCGATACCGCGATCGCTGGACGGCTGGGTGAGCCATCCGGCGTGATAGCGCCCGGATCCAGCATCGATTACTCGGCCAGCAACGGCCGAAGCCAGCGCCTCGAACATGGCCTTCTTGCCCTCGAAGCTCCGGTAGACCGTCTGCAGGACCGCATGCTCAGGCGAGCCTGGAACCGGAAGCTGTTCTGCTGTGCTCATCAGCCGGCTCCTCGCTACCTGTCGTCGAATCCGAGACAGTGCCGCATTTCCCTCGCGCACCCATGTCTGCCAGCTTCGGGGTGCCAGGCGCAGTGAGGCGGAATCCGTCTGCGTCGGATCACGCCTCAAATTGATCCAGCTCCAATCGAATTGCTCTTCTTCGCTGCTCAAGTCCAATACCGCTATGTCAAAGACGTAGTTAGGGTATGACCGCTTCTCCCGCTCGTCCCATTGAATGACCAGCTGGGCCTGCTCAATCACCCCAAGTCCACAGAACTCCAAGTAGCCCTGATGCGCGCCCTCCGCAGAAGTGGTGCGGAATATGACGAGTGGCGTCGCCTTCATCCTGTCAGCCGCAGACGCACTCTGATGAAGTTGAACTTCACTGTAGAGCGCTGCGTTTCCGCGAGTCGCGCCGAGCGGCTTGGGAGTCGTCGCCTTGTGGTCGCCGAAGTAGCGAATATGCCCATGGTCAAGATCGAAGACATCATGCCATGGCGTAGTCACGGTTCCGGCCTTGCGAGGACTCGATCTAATGAGGAGAGCTGGGCATCTGGTGCGCTCGCCGATAGCGGTGCCCGCGATTGGGTTGATTCCAGCGTCGAGGCTAATGAACCGGTCTCCGCCATACGTGACGGCAAGAACGTTTCTGTAATCTCCAAATTGCAGTCGGCTCTTGTCAGTTCCGGGATACCGAAGCACCTCGTGCATCCTGAGTCGTGTATCCACTAGCCCTCCATCGCCCATCTCAGTAACGTCACGCCCCACCGTGTCGTTGTCGCATCACCGAGCATTCGAATCGCTCGCCCCCACCCTCAGACCTCGCTCGTGCACGCCGGGCACTTGGTCGCCGCGATCGCAATCTCAGTCTTGCAGTACGGGCATTCCTTGGTGTTCGGCTCAGGCGGCGGTTCTCGGCGAAGGCGGTTCATGGCCTTCACGATCAAGAACAGCACGAACGCGACGATCACGAACGTCACGATCGCGTTCACGAACACGCCGTAGTTGAGCGTCACCGCGCCGGCCTTCGCTGCCGCGTCGAGTGTCGCGTACGGGCCCGGCGTGCTGCCTTCGCGCATGACAACGAACAGGTTCACGAAGTCGACCTTGCCGAGGACGAGTCCCGCCACCGGCATGATGATGTCCTTCACCAGCGAATTCACGATCGCCGAGAACGCCGCGCCGATGACCACGCCGATCGCGAGGTCCAGCGCGTTGCCCTTGATCGCGAACTCCTTGAACTCCTTGAACATCTCAGTCCCCCTCGGCACTAGCCGATCGAAATCACGCCTCCGTCAGGATTGACCTCGAGCTGGAGGACAGATTCGCCGTCCTTGAGGTAGTTGAAGCGATACCCCAGCATCTTGATGGTGAAGTCCTGGCCCGGAATCGCGGTATCAAGAACGGCCTTAGCGGCGGCCGCGGCGGCCTTCTCGGCGTCGCTGGTCGGCTCGGCAAGGATCGCACCGGAGTTGAGCGAGGCGTCCTGCTTCATGATGTTGCTCGCATCGGCCGGCGCAAGGACGTTGTAGAGCGAGTGCGCGACGCCGTCCGCGTGCACCTCAAGAAGCACCAGCGTGTTGC
>CAZGNF010000077.1:0-10184 GCA_964527045.1 uncultured Coriobacteriaceae bacterium
ATCCTGGCGTGGCGTATCGGCACATCCTCGTCGTCAAGGGCCACAACGAACTCGTGGACCTCGGCTTCACGCCGCCGCATGACATCTCGGACAAGGCCGTCGAGGGCCAGTTGCCGAGAGGCGCCGGGAGCGAGCTGCTGCTCGACCTCATGGCGCGGGCTCGCGACGTGCTTGCTACTTCGCCGGCGAACCGTGCGCGTGAGGCATCGGGCGGGCTGCCCGCAACCGATATCTGGCCGTTCTGGCCGGGCGTCGCACCGGCGGGGCTGCGTTCGTTCTCGGACGTGTACGGCGTGAGTGCCGCGATGACGTCCGGCGTCGACCTGCTTAATGGCCTCTCGGTGCTGCTCGGCATCGACCGGTTGGATATCCCGGGCGTTTCGGATGGCGCCGACAACGACTACGTCGCGCAGGCCGAAGGCGGACTCGCCGCGCTTGAGGACCACGACCTCGTGGTCATTCACGTGGAATCGCCCGACGAAGAGGGACACGCTGGCAGCGTCGAAGGCAAGATAGCGGCGATCGAGGACATCGACCGAATGGTCATCTCCCGTGTCCGAGACTATCCCGGTCAGATCCGGATCCTCTGTATGCCGGATCACCCCACGCCGATCGCCATCAAGACGCACGTGGGCGAACCCGTCCCGTTCGTCCTGACAGGGCCGGGTATCGAGCGCTCTGGCGCGACCGGCTTCGACGAGGCGGCAGCTGCGGCCACCGGGCTGCGGGTCGATCCCGGCTTCGGCGTGATGCAGCTGCTTTTCGGCTAGGCGGACGCTACTTGATCTTCGCCACTATGGCAGCGTAGACGCTGCTCGAGACCACGCTCGTCCCGCCGAACACGTCCACGCGGCCGATCTCGTATTCGTGCGCCACGAGGAAGTTGTTCGTCGCGGTCGACAGAGATGTCCCGCTTGTGAGCAGCACAGGGCTCCCGTAGTACCCGAGCGCGGCACCTCCGGCGAGCGCGTCCGGGAAGGACGTCCCGGTGGCAATGCCGAGCGTGTCGAGGTCGATCCAGCGGCTCGATAGTCCTGTGTTGACCACGGCCGCGGCTGTCTCGTAGCGGTTGCCGCCTGCCAGGCGCAGGCACGGTCCGAGCGCGCCGTTCGCTGCGATAAGGGAGTTGAGCGTGGACGCGGTGCTTGCGCTCACGGCCGTGGTGTCGCCCGCGATGTACCCGTACGTGATATCGAGGCTGTTTACGGCGCTCGCGATGGGAGCGGGCACGGAGTCGGTCTTCACGAGCAGAATCGGACCTTGCGCCGCCGCGGCAACCGGCCCGAGCGCGAGCGCGTCGGGGAAGGTATCGCCCCTGGCGAAGAACCCGCGGTACACGCCGTCATCGCCGACGATGTCCTCCATGCGCAGTGCGATCTTCGCCGACGTATCGTAGCGGTCAACGCCATCGATCCGTTCGGTCGTGTACGTCGCCTTGAGCTGGTTCTCGACCGCTGTCGAGATGGCAGCGGTCCCTCCGATGATGTAGATCTTCGTCGGCGCAAGTCGGCTGATCTCAGCGAGGGTCTCGGCGGGAATCGAATCCCGGCGGGTCAACAGGAGCGGCGACTGTATCGCTCGCGCGAGCGGCGCTGCTGAGAGTGCGTCCGGGAAGTTCTCGCCGGTGCACAAGACGACGTTGTCGAGCTGGGCATACACGTTGGGGCCGGCCCCGAAGTAGGCCGCGCTCGCGGCCGCCGCTGTTGCGTAGCGATTCGCCCCGTACGTCCGTGCTTGCAGCACGCTCGCTCCGGTGCCGAGAACCACGTCCCAGTCGGCACTGGCGTTGCGATCCCATGCGACCCGGTGACCGTACACCGAGGGGCGCTGGTCCTGCTCGGTGCTGCTAAGCGTGCTATCGAGGTGGCCCGGTCGTGTGTACGTGATGTCCTCGCCGCTCGCACCCGGTGCGACCCAGGCGAAGGTGTTGTGGAAGACGCTCGGGTCGTACTCGTCGCCCGTCGTGCTTGCAAGCGTTGAGAGCACCCGAGACCGGTAGTCGAAGAGCATCACGTTGTCGTTCGTCGTGGCGAAGAACGAAGACGCGATGCGATCGCCGTGCACTTCTATGTCATTGGGCTGCGGGCCGAAGGCCGCCATCTGGCCGGTAATGAGCGGTGGGTACACCATCGCTACTCGGAGATCCTTGAAGTCCGGGTTCGTCCAAATGATGCGGCCGTTGTCCACATCATGCCCGATGGAGTTGTCGAGCGCCGAGCTGATGAGCGTGGAAGCCACCATAGGTTCGTTATAGTCGCGATACCAGAGGAAACCGGTCGTGTCGTCCTTCCACATGATGATGTTGCCGTCGACGCGCGGCTCTATCTCGTTGTTGGCGGTGGCGGCGACATTCGTAGAGCTGTTCGTGAGCCAGTTGTACATCCGGACGTTCCAGGTGCCGCTGGAATTGTCCTGGTACACCACGAGATCGCCGGATACGTCCGGATTGGATTGCATAAACCCATCCCCCACACCGATCGAGCGGGTCACGCCTGTGTCGAGGTTCCTGACGTAGATCGCGTAGTCCGTGTGCGCTGGACCGATCCAGCACTCCCACGCTAGCAGCTTGCCATCGAGTTTCGCGTTCCAGTCCCAATCGGTGGCGCTTGCTGCAATGCCGGAGGTCGAGAAGACAACGGCCGGCAGCGCCGGTGTGAGCGCTACTCCGGGCGTGCTTCCCAGAAGCAGCACGATAGTCGTTGCGACTGCAAGCGTCTGCAGCGCAGAGTTCCTCTTCATGACGTCCCCCCGTCTCTTGCACATGGCAAGATGCGCCCCCTGTCACAGGGCATCCCTGTAGCAATGCGTACCCGCTGTGCCGGGCAATCTCACGAAGACATCGGTGCTTGCACGCGGCGACTGGCGGGTATCTCCTCTTGCGAGCGGTCACCGAGGCAAGGAGCGCGTATGTCCCGCAGTATCTGGAAGGGCGACATCAGTTTCGGGCTGGTCACCATCCCCGTGTCACTGCACCCCGCAGAGGAACGCAACGAACTCGCATTCCACTTGCTCGACGGCCGCGATATGGCACCCATCAAGCAGGAGCGCGTGAACAGTGTCACGGGGGAGACAGTGCCGTGGGAGGAGATCGTCAAGGGGTACGAGTACGAGGCTGGTCACTACGTTGTCGTGACCGACGAGGACTTCCGTGCCGCCGACGTTGAGGCCACGCGCACGGTAGACGTCCTCGCGATGGTCCATGCCGAGGAGATATCCATGCTCTACTACGATCACCCGTACTACCTTGCGCCCGCGAGCAAGGCCGCGCGCAAGCCGTACGCGATCTTGCGCGACACGCTCGCACGAACTGGCTACGTCGGTGTCGCGAGCATGGTCATCCGTACGCGTCAGCACTTGGCCGCGCTGATGCCGCTCGGCGACGCGCTCGTGCTCGATATCCTGCGCTTCCCGTACGAGATTCGCTCGGCGGAGGATCTGGAGCTTCCCGGCAGCGACTTGACCGAGCTCGGCGTGACCGATGCCGAGATGAACCTGGCGTCGCAGCTTGTCGAGGCGATGACCGGACCGTGGGACCCTTCGGCGTATCGCGATACCTATCGTGAGTCACTCCTGGCGCTCATCAAGCGAAAGGTCGAGACCGGCGAGGTGCTCGCCCCACCAGTTGCCGAGGAGCGTCCTGCGGGCGGCGAAGTGGTCGACATCATGTCGCTGCTCAAACGGAGCCTGGACGAGCGGCGCGCGGCCGGGGGAGCGTAGCCGATGCCGCTTGAGGAGTACCGCGAGAAGCGACACTTCGACCGCACGCCGGAGCCTGCCGGCGGCGAGACGATCGACGCGCCCCTGCCGAGGTTCGTCATCCAGAAGCATCGGGCGTCGCGGCTGCACTATGACTTTCGCCTTGAGATGGACGGTGTCTTGCGCTCGTGGGCGGTGCCGAAAGGCCCGAGCCTCGATCCGTCCCAGAAACGGCTCGCGGTGCAGGTTGAGGACCATCCCATCGAATACGGCGACTTCGAGGGCGTCATCCCGGCCGGCGAGTACGGCGGCGGAACCGTCATGCTCTGGGATCGGGGCACGTGGGAGCCGATCAACGATCCGGCCGAAGGGTATGCTCGCGGCGACTTCAAGGTGCGGCTCTCGGGAGAGAAGCTCAACGGGGGTTTCGTGCTCGTGCGTCTGAAGCCGCGTCCCGGCGAGAAGCAGACGAACTGGCTGCTCATCAAGGAACGCGACGGGCACGTCCGTCCGCTTGCCGAGGGCGATGTCCTGGAACTCGACCGCTCGGTTGCGTCCGGGCGCACGATGGATGAGATCGCAGCCGGCGCCCCCGCGGCTGCCACGCCGGGTACCGGTGATGACCCGTCGGTGTTACCGGGGGCGGTTGCCGCCCCCTCACCTGAGCGTATCGAGCCGATGCTTGCAACGGCCGTGGACGCGCCGCCGGATGGCGGCGACTGGCTGCATGAGATCAAGCTCGACGGCTACCGCGCCCTGTGCCGCGTCCACGGCGACGAGGTGCGCTTCTACACCCGCAGTGGCGCGGACTGGACAGCGCGGTTCTCGGCACTGGTGCCGGCGGTGCGAGCGCTTGCGCTTGGCGATGCCTGGCTTGATGGGGAGGTCGTCGGCCTCTTGCCCGACGGCCGTTCGGGGTTTGGGGCGCTGCAGGCGGAGCTCAAGCGAGGCGAGGCGGCAGATATCACGTACTTCGCGTTCGACCTGCCGTACCTGCGCGGCTACGATCTGCGTGGAGCGGCGCTCGAGGACCGCAAGGCGTTGCTCGGCACGCTGATCGGCACGGCTGTGGGGCGAGTTCGGTATCTGGAGCACGTCCGAGGCGGGGGAGCCGAGTTCCACCGGCAGACGTGCGCGTTCGCGCTTGAAGGCGCGGTGAGCAAGCGCGCCTCGGCGCCGTATCGGGCGGGCCGTGGGCGCGACTGGCGAAAGCACAAGTGCAGGCTCCGCCAGGAATTCGTGGTCGTCGGGTACACGCTGCCCGGCTCCGGCGGCGAAGGACTCGGCGCACTCGTGCTTGCCGCGAAGGGGCCGAGTGGTGCGCTTGCGTACTCCGGCAGGGCAGGCACGGGCTTTTCGGCCAAGGAGGCGGGGCTGCTGCGTCGCCGACTGGATCGGCTCGCGATCGATGAGCCGCCCGTCACCGGCGTCCCCGCCAAGGAGGCGACCGGCGTCCGGTGGGCGCGACCCGAGATGGTCGTCGAGATAGAGTTCGCCGAGTGGACAACAGGCGGTCTGTTGCGGCAGGCATCGTTCATCGGTGTACGCGAGGACAAGCCGGCCGCCGAGGTGCGACTGGAGCGTCCGATGGACTCAAAGCTCGCTGTGGCGGGCGTCAACCTCACACACCCCGACAAGGTGCTCTTCCATGAGGTCGGGGTCACCAAGCGTGAGCTCGCGACATACTACGAGCGGGTCGCAACGCACCTGCTCCCTGAGCTTCGAAACCGGCCGCTCGTACTCGTGCGGTGTCCGCACGGAACCGAGGCCGCATGCTTCTATCAGAAGGAAGCGACTGTGGGCTTCCGGGCCGGCCTGCGAACCGTGCCGGTGCAGCACGAAGACGGCATCGTGAACTACGCGCTCGCCGATGCTATCGAAGATGTCATCGGGCTGGTGCAGCTTGGAGTCCTTGAGATCCACACCTGGGGTTCGCTCGCAGACGACGTCGAGCGACCGGACCGCATCGTCATCGATCTCGATCCGGGGCCGGGCGTTCCGTGGAAGGTCGTGACCGATGCAGCACTCCTCATCAGAGACGGACTGGAGGGACTCGGTCTCGGTGCGTTTGCGAAGACGACCGGCAGCAAGGGCCTCCACGTCGTGACGCCTATCGTGCGCGATGGCGACTGGGGCGCAGTGAAGGAAGTGACGCGCGCCTTCTGCGAGGCGGTTGCGGCCGCCGACCCCGGCAGGTTCACCACCAACCCACGCAAGGCGCAGCGCAACGGTCGCGTCTTCATCGATTACGTCCGCAACTCGCGCGGCGCGACGGCAGTCGCGGCCTACTCGTCGCGAGCGCGTCCTGGCGCGACCGTTTCGGTGCCTGTGCGGTGGGACGAGATCGAGGCTGGCGTGACGTCCGACGCCTATACCATCAGGAGCGTGCCGAGACGACTGGCTGCGCTGCGTGAGGACCCGTGGTCAGGATACGAGGATGCGCGTCGACCGCTCGACGCAACGGTCCGCAGCGCGCTTGGACTCCTCTAGCCTCGCGATTCGTCGCGGTTTCTCACAAAGACGAAGTAGACGAACGCGGACCCCGCAAGCGTGGCCACGACCGCAAGCACAAGCTCATCGAGGATCGTCCCATCCGCTTGCTCGGTGGTGGAGAAGGGTGAGCTGTCATTTGCGGTCGCGATTGGCGTGCTCTTCAGCGGCTGACCCTCCTGAGCAAGGGCGTACCCAGGCAGCGCGAGGGTGAGTGTCAGCGCGATGAGCGCTGCAAGCGCAGTGCTGGTGAGTGCTCGTGGCATGTGCGTGTCTCCGCACTCGTCAGGTTGGGTGTGGGGCGTTCGAAGATTAGCGAATCTCGTACCGTCTGCTCAGGCTTCGGCAAACTGCGCGGCGTGCAGTCGGGCGAACAAGCCATTCTCGGCAAGAAGACTCGCGTACGTGCCGTCTTCGACGATGCTTCCGTGGTCGACCACGATGATGCGGTCAGCGTCGCGGACGGTGGAGAGGCGATGGGCGATGACGAACGCCGTCCGTCCTCGGAGTATCTCGCCCAGTGCTTCCTGAATGAGTAGCTCGGTGCGGGTATCCACCGAGGAGGTCGCCTCATCGAGGACAAGGACGGCGGGATTCGAAAGCACGGCACGGGCGAACGCGATGAGCTGTCGCTGGCCGGTTGAGAGCAGCACGCCGCGCTCGCCGACAGGCGTGTCGTAGCCGTCCGTGAGCCGGTCGATGAACGTGCTCGCCCTCGAAGCTTCCGCCGCCGCGCGAACGTCGTCCTCAGATGCGTCCAGGCGACCGTAGCGGATGTTCTCCGCGATCGTGCCCGAGAAGAGGAACGGGTCCTGCAGCACCACTCCCAGGTTCGAGCGCAGTGATGAAACGGTGACTGCTTTCAGGTCCCGACCGTCGACGAGCACGCGACCGCCGGTGGGGTCGTAGAAGCGTGCGAGCAGGTTGATCATCGTGCTCTTGCCAGCGCCGGTCGGGCCGACGATCGCGAGCGTTGTCCCCGCCTCGACGTGAAGATCGACATCGTCGAGCACCACGCCGCCAGTGCCGTACGAGAAGGTCACGTGCTCGAAGGTGACTGAGCCGTCGACGCGGCCGATCTCGACGGCGTCCGGCGCATCGGTAATCTCCGGCGGCGTGTCGAGGAGATCGAAGACGCGCTCACCGCCCGCCAGCGCAGATTGCGTCTCAGCCCAGAGGCTTGAGAGCTGGCTGACGGCGTTGAAGAACGAGCGTGAGTACCCGAAGAATGCGACAACCACGCCAACTGTCACCATGCCACCCGCTGCCAGGAATCCGCCGTACCCCGCGACGAGCGCGGTCGACGCTGCCGAGATGACCGCGAGCACCGGCGGGAACGCCGAGGAGACCGCCGAGGCGGCGATGTTGGCGTCGCGGTTGGTGGCGTTGCGCTCGGCGAACTCTCCACGGTTGCGCTCGGTGCGGACGAACGCCTGGGCGATGCGAATGCCTTCAAGATCCTCGGCAAGGCTGGCCGAGACGTCGCCGATGGTCTCCTGACGACGTCGGAACACGCGCCGCGCGAGCGAGCCGAAGAGCCAGCTTGCCACGTACATCACCGGCACGACGAGAAGCGTCACAAGCGCCAGCCGCCAGCTGACCAGTGTCATCCCGATAAGCGTGGCCGTGAATCCGAGGAACGCGCCGAGTACCCGGCGGAATCCTTGTGCGAGGAACGAGTTGACCTGCTCGATGTCATTGATAAGCCGACTCATGATGTCGCCGGACTCGGCCGTCTCGAAGAACGCCACCGAGAGTTCCTGCACCTTGTCGAAGACCTCGCCTCGGAGCTCGAAGAGCGCCTCCTGGCCGACGGTGCCGAGCACGAGGATCTGCATGCGCTGTGAGTACCACCCCACGAACGTCGAGACGAACAGCGCAACGATCGGGAGCGCGAGAGCGGCGGTCCTTCCACCCGCCCTGGCGCCCGCGATCGCGGTGTCCACGATCCAGCCGGTGATGGCCGGGGATGCAGCTGTGTTGAGCGAAGAGAGAACCAGCCAGACGAACGCAATGATCACACGACGGCGGTGCGGCTTCAGATAGCCGAGCAGCCTGAGCGCGGATGCCCTGGCGTTGCGAGCGCGGTCGCGCTTCGCGAGCGAGGTGAGTGAGCTTGTCCCGCGCGCCACGGCTACTCATCCCCCAGCGTGCAGAAGTCGGGCCGGGCAAGCTGTTCGCCGCCGGCGAGCTGGCTTGCGGCGATCTCCGCATAGACGCAGCTGGTGGCGAGGAGCTCGTCGTGCGTGCCACGGGCGACGACCGTACCGTCTTCGATGACAAGAATCGCGTCCGCACGCTTCACCGTCGAGAGTCGCTGCGCGACGATGAACGTCGTTCTGCTGCCAATGAGGCGGTCGAGGCTCACGCGCAGCGCCGACTCCGTTTCGGCATCTACCGAGGAGGTCGAGTCGTCCATGATGAGCACCCGGGGGTCGATCAAGAGCGCTCGGGCGATCGCGATCCGCTGACGCTGACCGCCGGAAAGCTTGATGCCGCGTTCGCCGACCCGGGTGTCGTACCCTTCGGGCAGTTGCGCGATGAACGCGTCGGCCTGCGCTGCTTGCGCCGCCGCCGCAATGGCTTCGGGCGTGGCATCCGGTTTGCCGTACGCGATGTTCTCGGCGATCGTGCCCGAGAAGAGCACGCTGTCTTGCATGACGACGCCGATGAGCCCGCGCAGCGACGTGAGCGTGACGTCGCGGACGTCGTGGCCGTCGAGGAGCACGGCGCCGCCGGTCACGTCGTAGAAGCGCGGCACCAGGTTCACGACAGACGTCTTGCCCGAGCCGGTCGAACCCACGAGCGCCACCGTGGTTCCGGGCTCCACCACGAATGAGACGCCGGCGAGCGTCTCGGTATCGGAGCCGGGATAGCGCAGATGCACATCTCGGAACTCCACTCGCCCACGCCCGCCGAGGAGCTCGATCGCGTCGGGTCGCTCGGGCACGTCGGTCTCGGCGTCCAGCACCTCAAAGAGGCGGCTTGCCGAGGCACCAGCCCGGGCGATTGTCTGTGCCCCGAAGCCGAGTATGAAGAGCGGTTGCAGCAGCAGCATGAGGTAGCTTGAGAACGCGACGAGTTCGCCGACCGTGAGCCGGCCGTGCGCGACCTGCACCGCTCCTGCCCACACGACGAGCGCAACTCCCAGGTTGCCGACGCTGAAGAGCAGCGGGAATGCGTTCGCGACGGTGCGACGAACCTTGAGGCCCTGCTCAAGCAGCGACTCGTTCGCCTTCCGGTAGCGGGCGGACTCGTACGACTCGCGTGCGAACGCTTTCACTACCCGGATGCCGGCCACGTTCTCCTGGAGCACCGAATTGAGCGCCGAGAGCCGCTGCTGGAAGCCGCGGAACATCGGCCCCAGCCCGGAAACGAACCGGACGAGCACGATGACGGTGAGCGGAATCGCGACGAGCGCGACGAGCGCGAGCTGCCAGTTCATTGCGATGAGCAGCACGACTGCCCCGACGAGCATGATCGCGGCTGCAATCGCCTGGACGAGTCCACCGCCAACGAAGTCGCGGACGAGATCGACGTCGGATGTGACTCGGGTGATGAGCTGCCCCGTCTGTATGCGGTCGTGATACGAGAACGAGAGCGTCTGCAGGCGCTCGAAGATGGCCTCGCGCATGTCGTACGCAGCGCCGTGGCTTGCCTGTCCCGAAAGGTATCCCTGCAGGAATTGAGCGACTCCGCCAATCGTTGCGATGCCGATCAACCACAGCGCGCCGCTTGTGATGACCTCGGTGTGCCCAGCGGTGATGCCCTGGTCGATGATTCGGCGCAGGATCTGAGGGGCGATGAGATCGGCCACCGAGGCACCGAGAACGGCAAGCACCGCTGCGGCCGCCACGAAGCGGTAGCGGCGCATGAAACGGAGCGATCGCAGGAGGTCGGTGTTCACGGGGCTCCTCGGCAGGTGGCTACCGTCAGGATAGCGCACGGTTCGGACCCGTGACGTACGACAGCCCGGGGACGGTGCCCCGGGCTGTCGC
>CAZGNF010000078.1:0-10089 GCA_964527045.1 uncultured Coriobacteriaceae bacterium
TCGTGACCATGATGCGCGAGATGGCCTCGGGGTCGGCGGCCATGGTGCTGCCGGGGTTGAAGCCGAACCAACCGAACCACAGGATGAGGCAACCGGTCATCGCCGAAGTCATGTTGTGGCCGGGAATGACGTGAACGCTACCGTCCTTGCCGTACTTGCCGAGGCGCGGTCCAAGCACGAGCACGCCGGCGAGCGCTGCCCACGCGCCGACAGAGTGCACGACCGTGGAGCCAGCGAAGTCCCAGAAGCCGAGCTGCTGGAGCCAGCCGCCACCCCAAACCCAGTGGCCGATGATCGGGTAGATGAAGCCGACCAGGATGAACGAGAAGACGATGAACGACACGTACTTGATACGCTCGGCCACCGCACCGGACACGATCGTGGCGGCAGTACCGGCGAAGACCAGCTGGAAGAAGAACTTCGCAAGCAGGGGAACGCCCGTCCAACCAAGCGCCGAGTAGACACCCTGGTAGGCGTCGCCGACAGCAGGACTGTTGTCGGCGCCGTTGATGAAGAAGAGCCCCTTGAGGCCCATGAAGCCATTGCCGTCTCCGTACATCAGCCCCCAGCCGATCACGAGGAATGCGATGGTCGCTACGGCGAACACCACGAAGTTCTTAGAGATGATGTTGACGGTGTTCTTTGCGCGAGCGAACCCTGACTCAACGAGTGCGAACCCCAGGTTCATGAAGAACACGAGCATTGCCGCAAGCAACACCCAGACGGTGTCGACAACCACCTTCATGTCCACGAAACCCCTCCTTCTGTACTGACCTCTGCGTGGCGTCCACCTGACACCGCCGCTTTCGTTCTCTGCACCGTACTGGCGGCGTGTTTCGCGTTCATTTCGGCGGCATGTCTGGCGTGCGAAGGTTTTCCGGCGTGTTTCCAGGACGCGGTCGCGGGGACCACTGCTCGCGATTGGCGAATCCCTCCTTCCTGCCACCGCGGTGATCTTCGAATTCTGATCCACGAGCACGCTCGCTCCGCAGAAGGGTCTCGCTTGGGCGGGCCCTTCTGCGCGTGACAAGATGCAGAAATGCAGGGATGAATCGCGACATCCATTCGCGTGCATCATCCTCGTCAATGATGCCTCCGTTACGCTCATAACGACTGTTGTGCTCTGGTCGGCAGTGTCCGACCTAAGGCAAAGGGGGAGTTGCATGAGCAGACGGAAGGTACTTGCGGTATTCGTTGCGCTCGTCATGGTTGCTTCGGTGATGCCGCTCGGCATGGCCGCTGCCGCGCCCGTCGTCGGAGAGCAGATGCCCATCTGCACCGAGGCGTACGGCCAGGTACAGCCCGACATCGACTACCCCTGGATCGTCTGGAAAGACGAGCGGGAAGGGACGGGCCAAGACGACACCAACATCTACGCCTACAACTTCGAGACCGGCGAGGAGTCCGTCGTCTGCACCGCCACAGGTGAGCAGTCAAACCCGAGCATCTCGGGCGACTGGGTCGTCTACTCAGACGACCGTGTGGGCGACAATGACTGTGCCGCGTACGCCTACAACCTCGTCACGCACGAAGAGGTGCTTGTTGCCTCAGAACCGAACGTCAGGAACGGGAATCCCGCTATCGACGGAGACATTGTCGTCTTCAACTACTGGGACGAAAACGACATGGCCGGCCACTGGGGCGACATCTGGGCGTTCGATCTGTCAACGGAAGAGGAGTGGCCTGTGTGCGATGCTCTTGGCGCACAGTATGAGCCCGAGATTGGTGACGGATGGATCGTTTGGCGCGATGAACGGAACGCCTACGATTCTATCTTCGGCTACGATCTCGTCGCAGGCGAGGAAGCCACAATCGCCGCAGGGTACTACAACAGCAGCACTGACACAGCCCAGTACGGTGATACGTCGACCGACGGCGGCTACGCTGTTGCGATGAAGTACGGCTACTGGGGCGAAGAGACACAGTACCAGCGCGCTGTGGTCCTGATCGACTTGGAGACGATGGAAGAGACGATCATCTCCGACGAGACAGTCGAAGGCGACCGCAGGCATCCGGTCATCAAGGACGGGTGGGTCACCTGGCACGACTCGCGCGTCGGCGTGTACGAGGTCTACGGTTACGACCTCGCCGCCGAGAAAGAGACCTGCCTTGTTCCCGCAGTCTGGGACGAGGAAGCCGGTGACGGCGGAGCATGGATCTCGTGGGCCGGACGCACGACGGTCGGCGACGGCATCGTAGCCTGGCACGACCACCGCGCAGAGGACCCGGCCGTCAACGAGGACGGAACGAGTTACGACGACCTCTACGCCATGTACCTTCGCCCCCTGGAGACCGTTCAGAATCCGGTCGAGGGCGAAGATCGTTACGGCACGTCGGTGCAGGTTTCGGAGCAGACGTTCCCCGAGGGCGCCGATACCGTTATCGTGACGACCGGCGCGAACTGGCCGGACGCGCTTGCTGCGGCGTCGCTCGCCGGCGCATACAATGCGCCCGTGCTGCTCACGCGCCCAACCGAGCTGCCTGAAGACATCGCCGCGGAGATCGAGCGTCTCGGCGCCACCGACGCGTTCATTCTCGGCAGCACTCGAGCGGTGTCCAACGGCGTTAAGGCCGAGGTCGAGGCGATCATCGGTGGGCCGGCGACGCGCCTTGGCGGGGCCGATCGCTACGAGACCGCGAACCTGATCGCGCAGGAGACCGTCGATACGCTCGATGGCGACTGGGACGGCACCGCGTTCGTTGCGACCGGGAACAACTTCCCGGACGCGCTCGCGGCCTCTCCGCTGTCGTCGTACACGGGGTATCCGATATTCCTCGCAAACGCGGACGGCATCAGCGACGCGACCCAGGCCGTCATGGACGACCTCGGCGTGGAGGATGTCTACCTGCTTGGTAGCCCGGGTGTTCTTCCGGCATCCGCCGAAGCTCAGGTGAAGACCGCTGGTGCACTCAAGGTGACCCGCATTGCCGGTGACACCCGGTACGAGACCGCGGTCGGCGCCGCTACATTCGGTGTCGAGGAACTCGGTATGTCGTGGTCGGAACTCGCGATCGCTACCGGCGAGAATTACCCGGACGCGCTCTCTGCGGGGCCCGCGCAGGGCTTGAAGGGGAGCGTCATGGTGCTCACCCCGAAGCTTTCGCTGCATGCGGCGACTGCGGCTGCTATCGAGGAGCACCGGGGAGACATCTGGCAGGTCGACTGGGTCGGCAGCACCTCGGCTGTATGTCAGGCCGTGCGCGATGCCGTCGAGGCGATCTTCAACCCGTAGATCTCAGAACCATGAGCTCTCGGAAGGGCCCCGCTTCGGCGGGGTCCTTCTTCGCTCCGGGAGTCGGTTTCATTGCGAACGTGCGTTCGCTTCCTCGCGGGGGTAGAATAGAACATTGCAGGAATTACCCTCTCGGCCCGCACAGGAAGGCTCACTCTCACAATGTCTCTCGACCGCATCTCCATCCGTGGCGCGCGCGAGCACAACCTCAAGGGATTCGACCTTGAGCTGCCGCGTGACCGCCTCGTCGTCATCACCGGACTCTCCGGCTCGGGCAAGTCCTCGCTCGCCTTCGACACCATCTACGCGGAGGGGCAGCGCCGCTACGTCGAGTCCCTTTCGGCGTACGCCCGGCAGTTCCTCGGGCAGATGGACAAGCCGGATGTCGATCACATCGAAGGGCTCTCACCGGCAGTCTCCATCGACCAGAAGACGACGTCGCGCAACCCGCGCTCGACGGTCGGGACGGTCACGGAAATCTACGATTACCTGCGGCTCCTCTTCGCGCGCATCGGTGTGCCGCACTGCCCGATCTGCGGCAAGCGTATCGAAAAGCAGAGTGCCGAGCAGATCGTCGACGCGATCCTTGCGCTTGGCGACGGCACTAAGTTCCAGGTGCTCGCGCCGGTCGTAAAGGGTCGCAAGGGCGAGTTCGGCAAGCTCTTCGAGGAGCTTCGTGCCGAAGGGTTCACCCGCGTACGGGTGGATACCGAAGTGCGCACGCTCGACGAGGAGATCAAGCTCGACAAGAAGTTCAAACACACGATCGAAGTCGTGGTGGATCGTCTCGTCCTCAAGGAAGGCGTGCGGACCCGACTTGCCGAGAGCGTCGACATGGCGCTCAAGCTCGCCACCGGCACGCTCACGGTCGCGGTCACTGATGGCGAGGAGCTCGTCTTCTCGCAGGCGCTCGCGTGTCCC
Source organism: uncultured Coriobacteriaceae bacterium (assembly GCA_964527045.1). Lineage (GTDB taxonomy): Bacteria > Actinomycetota > Coriobacteriia > Anaerosomatales > Anaerosomataceae > UBA2286. The sequence goes on from CAZGNF010000078.1 coordinate 4,155, forward strand.
GACCACGGTGTGTCGATGGATGAGCTCGCGCCACGTGACTTCTCATTCAACGCGCCATACGGCGCATGTCCGGAGTGTGCAGGCCTTGGCAGTCGGCTTGAAGCCGATCCCGAGCTTGTGGTGCCGGATCCTGACAGGACGCTTGCAGAGGGTGCGATCAAGCCGTTCTCGGGCAATCTCAACTACTACCCGCAGCTTGTCGAGGCAGCCGCGAAGCACCTTGGCGCAGACATCGACACGCCGTGGAAGGACCTGCCCAAGAAGGTCCAGGATGCGCTCTTGAACGGGCTTGGCGACGAGCGCATCCGCATCGATTACATCACGCGCGACGGCCGCGAGACATACTGGTTCACCAAGTACGAGGGCGCTCTGCACTCGGTCATGCGCCGCTACGACGAGTCGGAGTCCGAGCAGGTCAAGGACAAGCTTCATGAGTACATGGCGCTCATCCCGTGCAAGAGCTGCCACGGCGCGCGACTCAAGCCCGAGATCCTCGCAGTCACCATCGGTGGCAAGAACGTCCACGATGTGACCGAGCTGTCCGCGCAGGACTCGCTTGCGTACTTCGAGGGGCTCGATCTCACGGATCGCGAGCGCCAGATCGGCGATCGCGTCATCAAGGAGATCCTCGAGCGCCTGCGGTTCCTGGTGGATGTCGGACTCGACTACCTCACCCTCGGCCGCACCGCCGCAACCCTCTCGGGCGGCGAGGCGCAGCGCATCCGGCTCGCCACGCAGATCGGCAGCGGCCTCATGGGAGTGCTCTACATCCTGGACGAGCCGTCCATCGGTCTCCACCAGCGCGATAATGCGCGGCTCATCGGCACGATGGAGCGACTGCGCGAACTCGGCAACACGGTGATCGTGGTCGAGCATGACGAGGAGACCATCCGTGCAGCAGACCACGTCGTCGACATGGGGCCCGGAGCGGGCGAGCATGGTGGCGAGATTGTCTGCCAGGGAACGCCGGAAGACATCCTGGCGTGTGAGGACTCGCTTACCGGTGCGTACCTCTCGGGCAGGAAGAGCATTCCGGTGCCCGAGACACGGCGACCCGCCGAGCGGGGCAGCGTCAAGATCACGGGTGCCGCCGAGCACAACCTCAAGTGCATCGACGTCGAGATCCCACTTGGCAACCTGGTGCTGGTGACCGGCGTGAGCGGCTCGGGCAAGAGCTCGCTTGTGGCGGATACGCTCGGACCGGCGCTGAGCAACGCCGTCTATCGCACCAGGCACCGCACCGGAAAGCACGGCTCGATCGAGGGCCTCGGCGCGATCGACAAGGTGATCGCTATCGACCAGTCGCCGATCGGTCGCACGCCGCGATCCAACCCGGCGACGTACACGGGTCTGTGGGACGACGTGCGCTCGCTCTTCGCCTCAACGCCCGAGGCGAAGGCGCGTGGCTATGCGCCAGGACGCTTCTCCTTCAATGTGCATGGCGGTCGCTGCGAATCGTGCAAGGGCGACGGTCAGATCAAGATCGAGATGCACTTTCTCCCGGATATCTACGTGCCGTGCGAAGTCTGCAAGGGCAACCGCTACAACCGCGAGACGCTACAGGTCACGTACCGAGGCAAGAACGTGAGCGAGATCCTCTCGATGTCTGTGGAGGAGGCACTCAGCTTCTTCGAGAACATCCCGCCCATACGGCGCAAGCTGCAGACGCTCTTCGACGTGGGCCTCGGCTACGTGAAGCTCGGGCAGCCAGCCACGACGCTTTCCGGCGGCGAGGCGCAACGCGTGAAGCTCGCGAGCGAGCTGCAGCGTCGCAGCACCGGGCGCACCTTCTACATCCTTGATGAGCCGACGACCGGCCTGCACTTCGACGACGTCCGCCAGCTGTTGGCGGTGCTGCAGCGCCTCGTCGATGCAGGCAACACGGTCCTCGTCATCGAGCACAACCTCGACGTCATCAAGAACGCGGACCACATCATCGACCTCGGCCCCGAGGGCGGCGATCGTGGCGGCGAGATCATCGTCACCGGTACGCCGGAGGAGGTGGCCGCCGAGCCGCGCTCCCACACAGGCAGGTTCCTGAAGCCGGTGCTCGAGGGGCGCGGCGCGACTGTGCTGCCGGAGCTCGGTCGGTAGCCATGACGCTTGATGCGACAGGCGCTTCGCTCCCCGGGGTTCCCGACAGCCCGGGTGTCTACCTGTGGAAAGGCTCCGGAGGCGACGTTCTCTACGTCGGCAAGGCGAAGTCGCTCCGCAAGCGCATGCGTCAGTACGTGAGCGGGCACGACGATCGCGAGAAGATCCCGATGATGATGGAGCAGGTGGCGAGTTACGACTACGTCGTCACCGACAACGAGGTAGAGTCACTCATTCTCGAAGCGAACCTCATCAAGCAGTTCGATCCGCCATACAACGTCGACTATCGCGACGGCAAGACGTACCCGTATATCGCGCTCACGACCGGCGATCCGTTTCCGGCGATCAAGTACACGCGCGAAAAGCACCGCCCCGGCACGCGCTACTTCGGCCCGTACACCGATGCGCGCGGTGCCCGAGAGACCATCGAAGTCGTCCGCCGGGTCTATCCGATCTGTCGGGCAACATGCGTCGAGTGGAAGCGTCTCACCGCGAAGGGCGGCGAGCCCACCGGTAAGCCGTGCTTCGACTATCACGTCGGCAAGGGACCGGGGCCGTGTGTTGGCGCCATCTCGCGCGACGAGTATGCCGAGCGGGTCGACGACGTCTCGGCATTCCTGGAGGGACGGCGCGGCGGCATCGCAAGCGATCTCGAACGTGCGATGCGTGCGGCATCGGCCGACCTCGACTACGAGCGCGCCGCGCGGCTGCGAAACTCGCTTGACGCCGTGAGGAGCGTGCTCGAGAAGCAGAAGGTCGTCTCGGACAGGCCGCTCGACATGGACGTCATCGGTGTCGAGCGCGAGGAGACTATCGCCGGCGTGCACGTCTTCCTGGTGCGCGAGGGGCGTGTGCTGGCAGGCAACGAATTCGTGCTCGACAAGGGGCTCGACGTCCCGGAATCCGAGCTCATCGAAGGCTTCCTTCTGCGCTACTACGGCGAGACGTCGTATGTGCCGAAGGAAATCATCGTCCCGATGCTGCCCGAAGAGCCGGATGTTGCCGAGGAGTGGCTGTCGCGACTTCGGGGCAAGCGCGCACGCCTCTCCGTGCCGCAGCGTGGCGAGAAGCGCGCGCTTTCGGAGCTTGCGTGCACGAACGCACGCCATACGCTGGCGCGCTACAAGCACCGCACCCGCTACGACGAGGAGCGCCTGAACCGGGCGCTGCTCGAACTCGAGAGCGCGCTTGCGCTCCCGGCGCCGCCGCTTCGCATCGAGTGCTACGACATCTCGACGCTGCACGGGCGCTTCTCGGTGGGATCGATGGTGGTGTTCTCGGGAGGACGTGCTGACAGGGCATCGTACCGCCGCTTCAAGGTGCGGCTCGACTCGGACGAGGCGAACGACTTCGCGATGATGCAAGAGGTGCTGTCGCGGCGCTTCGCCCGGGACACGGCGGGGGACTCGCGCTTCGGTTCTCGGCCCGACCTCATCGTCATCGACGGCGGGAAACCCCAGCTCACGGCCGCGACTGCGGTCGCCGCCGAGCTCGGCATCACCGTGCCGATCGTCTCGCTCGCGAAGCGCGAGGAGGAGCTGTACGTGCCTGAGTGGGATGAGCCGGTGACGTTGCCGGCAGGCTCTTCGTCACTCTACCTCGTGAAGCGTTTGCGGGACGAAGCGCACCGGTTTGCGATCGAGTACCACCGCACGATCCGCGACAAGGCGATGACGGTCTCGGCGCTTGACGACATCCCTGGCGTCGGCCCCAAGCGCCGCAAGTCGCTCATCAAGGCGTTCGGCTCGGTCCGCAAGCTGCGCTCCGCCACTGCCGAGGAGATCGCCGCGGTCCCCGGCATTCCTGCCGAGGTCGCACGCGACATCGTCTCTGCCCTGGCACCCGAGCAGGGTTCCTGACGCTTCCGTGTCACCCGTGGCTGCTATACTTTGCTGAGCCTGTCATCGACCCGCCCGGGGAGGACGCGATGAAGTTCATCCTGCGTATGCTTGTATCAGCGGCGGCGCTCTTTGGTGTGGCATACCTCACCGGGGGCGCTCTGCTGCAGGTCGACACCTTCTGGCCTGCCGCTGTCATCGCGGCTGTGGTTCTCGCCGTGGTCAACGCGCTCATCAAGCCGGTCGTTCACTTTCTGGCGTTTCCGGTGACGGTGCTCAGCCTCGGGCTCTTCTCGCTCGTGATCAGCGCGCTCATGCTCTACATCGTCGCCGCAGTGGTTCCCGGCATCGAAACCACAGGCTTCCTTCAGACGGTCGTCGCGAGCATCATCATCTCGATCGTGAGCGCCGTAGGCGGCAAGCTCGTGGATTCGGGTTCTGATCGTGACTGACGCCGCAGACATCGTGCCCGCCGAGGATGTCACCGTCGCTCCCGGGGAGCGTGAGCTTGTCGTCATCACCGGCATGTCGGGAGCGGGGCGTTCGGAGGCGATGCATACCTTCGAGGACCTCGGCTACTTCTGTATCGATAACATCCCACCGGCGCTCATCTCACAGCTCGTGGCGCTCACCGCGCTGCCCGGCAGCCGAATCCGCCATGTTGCTGTTGTCTGCGACGTGCGTGGCGGGTCGTTCTTCTCGGAGCTCTCGGCAGCTCTCGCCGCGCTCGACGAGTCCGGTCACCCGCATCGGCTGCTCTTCCTCACCGCAGACGATCGCACCCTCGTGCAGCGCTTCAAGGAGACGCGACGTCGCCATCCGCTCGCCGATGACCGCTCGCTCAGCGACGGCATCCGTGCCGAGCGTAAACTGCTGGAGCCGTTCGAGCGCGTCGCCGATCTCATCGTGGATTCAAGCCACCTGCGGCCACAGGAGCTGCGCGCGCTTATCAGGCAGCGCTTCCTTGCGGGCACCGAAACCGAATCGCTTACCGTGACCGTCTCGTCGTTCGGCTTCAAGTACGGCGTTCCGATCGATGCCGATATCGTCATCGACGTCCGCTTCCTGCCCAACCCGTTCTACATGCCGAAGCTTCGCGACAAGACCGGTCTCGACAAGCCGGTGCGGGCATTCGTGCTCGGACGGGTCGAGACCGAGGAGTTCCTGCGTCGCTGGTTCGACATGCTCGACGTGCTGCTCCCCGCATACGCGACCGAGGGTAAGACGCAGCTGCATATCGCGCTCGGATGCACCGGCGGCATGCACCGCAGCGTCGTGCTTGCCGAGCAGACCGCGGAGCACCTGCGGAGGCATGGGGAGATCGTGAACGTCTCGCACCGCGACATCGGCAAAGACAAGGAGCGCTCGTGAGGCGCGCCGTCGCTATCGGTGGCGGTACGGGCCTCCCGGTCGTGCTGCGGTGCCTCGCATCCTGGGACTATGACGTCACGGCTGTGGTGACGGTAGCGGATGACGGCGGCTCCTCGGGCATGCTGCGCCGAGAGCTCGGCGTGCTGCCGCCCGGCGACATCAGAAACTGCCTCGTCGCGTTGGCCGCGCCCGACTCTGCGCTCGCCGACGTGTTCCAATACCGCTTCCCCGCGGGAGAGGGCCTCGTCGGTCATGCGCTCGGCAATCTCATCATCGCGGCGCTTGCCGAGATGCGTGGCGGTTTCGCCGAGGCCATAGAGGGCGCCTCGGAACTGCTCGGCGTACGCGGTCGGGTGCTGCCGTCGACGCTTCCGGATGTCGTGCTCTTCGCCGAGGACGACAACGGCGACAGCGTGACCGGCCAGGAGAACGTGGCGCATAGCGCCGCGCGGGTCTGCAGCGTGCATCTCGAGCCGACATCGCCGCCCGCGTACCCGCCGGTGCTTGAGGCGATCCAGCAAGCAGACGTGGTCGTTCTCGGCCCTGGCAGTCTGTACACGAGCATCATGCCGAACCTGCTGATCGAAGGGGTGGCCGAGGCGCTTCGCTCAACCGACGCGCGCATCATCTAC
>CAZGNF010000079.1:0-4726 GCA_964527045.1 uncultured Coriobacteriaceae bacterium
TCTTCACGTAGTCGGCGTGACCCGGGCAGTCGACGTGCGCGTAGTGGCGCTTGTCCGTCTCGTACTCGACGTGGGCGATGGCGATCGTGATGCCGCGCTCGCGCTCTTCGGGGGCCTTGTCGATCTGATCGAACGGCGTGAAGTCGGCGTAGCCCTTCTCGGCGAGCGTCTTGGTGATCGCGGCAGTCAGGGTGGTCTTGCCGTGGTCGACGTGACCGATGGTACCGATGTTCATGTGCGGCTTGGTGCGCTCGAACTTCTTCTTCGCCATGAGTCTCCTCCTCTGGGCGTTCCGACGGTGCCGAGGGGTGATTCCCCTTGTTGGCCGGCGGGCCGTCTTCTTACCTTCACATTCTTCTCACATACAGCATCGTGATTCGTGTCGAATCACGCGGTTTGCCTGGTAGCGGCGACTGGATTCGAACCAGTGACAACACGGGTATGAACCGTGCGCTCTGACCAACTGAGCTACGCCGCCACATGAGCCGGCGCGATGCCGGCAGGATAGTCAATGGAGCCCACAACCGGACTTGAACCGGTGACCTCTTCCTTACCAAGGAAGTGCGTAGCCAACGGGTTTACAGCCCGTCCCCTTTAGCCACTCGGGCACACCCCCAACAACAAAAAAGCCGCGCTCACTCACTTTTCAAGTTGCTTGCCTGGGTGAAAGGCAGGTGAATACTACTCTATCGCTTCAAGCAGTGTCAACGACTACAACGGTGCCGGGCGTATCCAAAACTGCGATGCCCAACTGCCCATTGCAGTCGTTGCGGCAGAGCTGCGTCAGCCGCGAACGAGCGCAGGGAATACCCTGCCCATATCCCGCACGCCGACGACAGCGGACTCGAGATCGGACTGCGGAACGATCCGGTACCACGCGGCACGACCCTCGGTGACGACCGGACGCGACGTATATCGGTCACCCGTGGCCTCAAACCATGCCCGCAACGCAAGCATCGGCAGTACCTTGAGGCTGTCACGCTCGACCTTGAGCTCAGCGAAGAAGACCTCGTCCGGCTCCTCCATAAGCGCCGCTACCTCGTCCTCGGTCTGAGCGAGAACAAGGCGATAGTAAAAGAGTTCATCCGCGCTCGAGCGTTGCAACCACCCTGGCTGACGAGTCGCGGCGTTCGCGATAGCTTCGAGCCCATAGCTGTTCGTCTCGGAACGATAGAAGACCAAGTCGCGGTCGGCGATCTTCGACACATCGACTCCGTAGTACGAATCCGCCTTGATCTTCACGCCGGTGCGCCGTCCACCGATCGTATACGTGAGGTCGATGCCCTCCGCCTCATCGAGCATGTCGCCTGTAAGCGTCGCGTCCGAGAAGCCTTTGCCACGAAGATAGCCAAGCAGTATTCGCTCGGCGACCCCATGCAGCAGCTCACTGCCTCTGAGCATCAGTACGTCCTCCCCTACAGCCGCCATGAAAGACGACTCCCCTGGCCCTACCGTGTCAGTCGCTCGTCCGCGACTCTAAGGCGCCTGCTCAAAACCTCCAGCAACTTGATTGCAATCGACGGCGTGCGCTCAAGAAGACTCTTGAAATCCCAGCTCGAGAGCATGAGACATGCCGTATCATCTATCGCCCGAATGGTCGCCGACCTCGGGGCACTGTCGAGCAGCGACATCTCTCCAAAGAAGTCACCTGGTCCGAACGCGCCGAGCACGTTGCCGTCGCGCTCGATACCTACCCGTCCGTTCAGGATGAGGTAGAACGCCTGCCCGGGTGTGCCCTGGGTGACGATGATCTGTCCCGCCGAGTAGGCGTGCTCTTGTGCGACCGCCGCGAGACTTGCGATCTCCTCGGGCGTGCAGTGCTCAAAGATCGGCACTCGACCCAGGAACTCCTCGTGTGTCATGTCTCGCCCTCCGTACCTCTCGCCACCTGGTGCTTCCCCTATGCTAGTCCATCCTGCTTTGGGGCGAAAGCGGAGCCCCCGCGATCCCCGATCTAGCCAGGCCCTGAAGTCGGGTCCCCATCGGACGCCTGACCTTGCTCGGGACATCCCCGATTCCCCGGCCGAACGCACAGTGAACGCCATGCCAGCGGCACCATCGCAAGCGTTATGAGTCCTCCCGTTAGTCCGGGTGACCACACGCTGACGCGTTCGATCAGGAAGCCTGCGATGATCGGAGCCGGTATGCGCGTGAAACTCTGTATCGATGTCTGCAGTCCGAGGATGCCGCCGACCTCGTCGTGATCTACGGCCTTGGAAAGCGCGCTCGTGGTGATGGTGTTCGTGACTGCAAGACCGACCGACAGTGCTGGCATCAGCACGAGAAGAAGCGGGAGGTTCGGCACAAAACCCCACAGCACGAGTGCGGCCCCGGCAAGCGCCAGCGAGAACAGGATGAGCCTATCGTCGCTGAAACGAGCCGTGAGCTTCCCGATCAGGAACGCCTGGACGAAGACGCTGAGCACGCCAACATAGCCGAGGACCATTCCATTCGCTTGCGACGTGAGCCCAAGCGCCGCAAGTGCCCACAGCGCGAAACTCGTCTCGAATATCGAGAACGAAAGGCCGGTCGCGAGTCGGATCCAGAGCAGCGGACCCACCCGTTTGTGGCCCAGAGCATCCAAGAGGGCGCGCGGATCGAATGCGTGGCGACGTTCGCGAGCGGCAAGACGCGCCTTGTCTTCGGCGGAGAGCGACTCGGGCAACAAGAACGCAACTGCTGCTGCGTTTGCCAACGCGAGTCCCGCACCGACCCATGCAGGAAGCGAGTAGCTTATGCCGGAGAGTAGCCCGCCGGTCACCGGCCCCAGGATGAAGCCAAGCCCGAACGCCGCGCCGATCATCCCAAGCGCTCTACCTCGGTCCTTGGGATCCGTGACGTCGGCGATGTAGGCCTGGGCGACGCTGATGTTCCCGCCGGTGACCCCATCGACGAAACGGCTGATGAAGAGTATCGGCAGGAACTGGGCCACCGCGAGCACGACGAACCCACCCGCTGTCCCGAGGATGCTCAGGATGAGCACAGGTTTACGACCAACGGCGTCCGAAAGGCGGCCGAGGAGGGGCGCAGCAAAGACCTGCGCAAGCGGGTAGACGGCTGTAAGCAGGCCTATCTGCGTAGCCGTCGCACCGATTGACTTGGCCAGGTACGGCAGCAACGGAAGGACGATGCTGAACGACAGCATGTCCACCAGCACTACCGCGAAGATGATCAGAAGCTTCCTGTTCTTCACCAAGACTCCAGTCGGTTGCGCGGAGAGTACGGTAACGACCAGCAGTGCTTCATCTTCGCACAGCCGACGGATGCGGAGGAGCACCCGATGGTCCACAATGGCACCATCGCGTGTTGACTGCTCAGCAGACATCGGCTCGATGGAGGCTTACGTGGCGCTCTTTCTGGCGTTGTTCCTCGGTCATCTGCTTGGAGACTTCGTCTTCCAGCCCGGACGGCTCGTCGTTGCGAAGCGGCGCGGCTTCAAGGGCATGCTTCTGCACACGGTCATCGTCACGCTCTGCACTGCCGCCGCACTGGTGCATGGTATCGAGCGGCTGTGGCCAGCGCTGATGCTCGCCGGACTGGCGCATCTCGGAATCGAGTACCTGACGATTCGCGCGCGCCGGATGATGGAAGCAAGCGGTCTCGCGCTCTTCCTGCTCGATCAGGCGCTGCACGTCGTCTCGCTCACGATCATCGCGGTCATGATGGGCGAAGGCGTCGGTCCGGCGATCGGTCCATGGGAAGTGTCGATCGCTTCGCTGGCCGTCGTGTGCGGGCTCATGGCGACGATGTTCCTCGGTTCGATCCTGGCGTTCGAGGTCCGTGTCCTCGCCCTCGGCTCCGGTGAGGCCGGCTCGGCAGGTCCCATCCTCCGATTGGACGCCGGCAGGCTCTTTGGATTCGCTGAGCGCGGAGCGGCCCTGGCCATCGGTCTGCTTGCCCCGATGCCTGCGCTCGGGGTTCTCGCGTTCGCACCGCGGGCCGCTTACGCGCTGACGCGTTCGAACCCCGATCGTGCCCGCCAGATGAGCGACGCGGCGGTGGGACTGGCCACGTGCGGCGTGGTCTGGCTTCTGATCGTATTCGCATCATCCGCCCGTTTCTGACCGAGGAGGATCTGTATGCCGCACGCGAGATCGGTGCGACAGAACGCCAAGTATTTACCAGGGCTGCGCGCGCTCGTTCTCGGCGGCGTGACCGGCATCGCACTCGTGGCCATGCCGTTCTACCCCTCCTATCTGGTACTTATCCTCTCGCTCGCCGTGGGCGCTCTTGCTTTCAGCGCGCCGGCGCTGGGTGCACTGCTGATGGTGGGTGCGTTGGCGCTTCCAGTACTGGCTGCCGACTTCGTGGTGGGTGCGCTCTTCCTCATCGTTGGCTTCAGCGCCACTCAGTACCTGGGCGCTGATCGCGCGAAGGGCTTCATCGCGATCGTGCTCGCCGCTGTAGCCGTAGCCTGGCATGCCGAATGGGCGGTGGTCGTACTGGCAGGGTACTTGATGGGGGCAGGTCCGGGTGCGATAGCCGCCCTTCTTGCGTGCCTGCTCATCCAGTTCGCGGGCGCTCTTCTTGGAATGCCGTATGTCGGCACCGTCTTCGCCGGCGGCACGGCCCCCGGTGTTGTCTCGTTCGTCAACGCGCCTGAAGCGCCACTCACATTCAAGTGGGTAGCTGACAGCATCGCGTCAGCTGCACCATCCACGGTTGTCTCGGCGATCGTCTCGGTGAAGTCGGTACCGCTTCTGGTGGCGCAGCCGCTGCTCTGGGG
>CAZGNF010000079.1:4736-9991 GCA_964527045.1 uncultured Coriobacteriaceae bacterium
GCGGCGCTCGGCGGGATCTTCCACCGTCCCCACGGAGGCAGCAACCGGTTCACCACGGCCGCCGGCTTGGGAGGCGTGACCGTCATCCTTGCGGTTGCGAGCACGCTTCTGCTACGAGTACTCGGCGGCGACGTGCCGCTGAGCACGCTTGGCCTTGCCACGCTCGTCTCCGCCGTGGTGGCGATTGTGATTGCGATGGTTACAGAGATGCTCTTCTGGCTCCAACCCGCGCAGGTGGTCGGCGCAACGGCGGATGCTCAGCAGCCGCACGGTGTCAGAGCTGAGGATGCCGATGTCGACGAGCTGCTTCGCTTGATCGCATCGGCCGAGGACGAACTCGCGTCGCGACACACTACCGAACGAGTCGTGATGCTTACCGACATGAAGTCGTTCTCGGCCATGACCGAGGAAGTTGGCAGCATGGCATCTGCCAAGCTGGTGCAACGCCAGCGAGACCTGCTCCTTCCCATCATCGACCGGCACAACGGTCACGGGAAGTCGACGGGCGGCGATGGGCTCGTGGCCGCATTCGAGACTGCCGCCGATGCCGTGAGCGCCGCGATAGAGATGCAGCAAGCCCTGGGTGCGTACTGCGACTCGGGGCGCACGAGCGAGCGCATGACGATTCGAATCGGCATAGCGCGGGGCGAGGTCGTTCTCGACAAGGGCGGCAGACCGTTCATCGGCGCAGCGCTCAATCTCGCAGCCCGCGTCATGGACCTCGCCGATGGCGGCAAGATCATGACCACCTCGAATATCGCCGAGGAGGCCGGACTGCCGGCTGATCAACGCATCGATCTTGGCCAGTTCGATCTCAAGAACATCCAGATCGCGGTCGGAGTCACCGAGGTGCGCTGCTGACCGGAATCCACCGCACGCATAAAGGCCCGGACCTGAACGGTCCGGGCCTTTGAATTCGTGCTGGAGCCGACGGAGGGAATCGAACCCACAACCTATCGCTTACAAGGCGATTGCTCTACCGTTGAGCTACGTCGGCGAAGCCCGCCTATTGTAGTCCGGAGGCACGGCCGTCGCCAAGCATCTGAGCGCCTCAGCAGGCTCTGCAACGCTCGATCTGGAACTCCACCTTGCGCTTGATGCGCTGCAGCGCGTTGTCGACCGACTTCACGTGGCGGTCAAGCAACACCGCCACCTCCTGGTACGACTTGCCTTCGACGTAGAGGCGAAGAACCTCGGACTCGAACGGCGAGAGGACCTGCATGAAGCCCTGGCGGATATTCGCGGACTCCCAAGCCGAGATGACGATGTCGGCTGGATCGCAGACGCCCTTGGCGGCCAGGATGTCGGCGAGAACGCGATCGCCCTCTTCTTCCATGGACGTGGAGCGGCTGAGCGAGACGTAGGTGTTGAGCGGAGAGTGCTTCTGCCGGGTTGCGGACTTGATAGCGGTGATGAGCTGGCGGGTAATGCACAGCTCGGCGAATGAGCGGAAGCTCGATTGACGATCCGGGTCATAGTCACGGATGGCCTTGAATAGCCCGATCATGCCTTCTTGGATGACGTCGTCGCGATCGGCGCCGGCGAGGAAATACGAACGCGCCTTGCAGCGCACGAAGCTGCGGTATCGGTGTACGAGCAGCGCACTCGCCTGCTCATCTCCAGCTTGTGCCGCATTGATCAGCGCCAGTTCGTTTTCGGGACGCCCGAGTCTACGTCGCGGTGCATCTGCCAGACTTTGCAATGTGTTTTCCCTCCCGCTTTCCCCCAGAAAATAGAGGAGAGGAATGGCGCTCAATGAACGCACTTGTGAAATCCCGCACTTGCTTGCCCCGTAGTGAAGATAGCACCCGTCAACGATGTGTCAACGCCGTCCGCCGAGCCTGAAGAATCCTGATAGCCCACGCGTGCTGAGAAGCAAGTATGGTTAATCTTGTTTAACCTTCGTCAGGCAGATGGCCCCGTGCCCACCGCGCCAAGACACCCTTGACGGTGTCGTCTATGCGGTCTTGAAGCGCGCCCTTGCGCATGCCCACGGGGCTGTGCTCGGCCCAGTCGGCACCCGTCTCGCGGATCGCACGAACGAACTCAGCGGAGGACATGCGCGACACCTCACCGCGCATGACGGTCCATTGCGTCGCTGCGTCAGAAGTCACGATCGTGACGCGGTCCCCGCGCTCTCGCGCGCGTGCGGCCAGGCCCTCGATGACGGAGTCGGCGCTCTCCCCTCCCCGCGAGAACAACACCGCCACGCCAGCGATGTGGTGTGGCGATCCGTCGACGCCCGGATTATCCCCGCCATCGAACACGACAGTGCCCCGCAGTTCGCCGGTGCAGTACGCCGCGACGTCCTCGACGAGTCGAGCTCTGGCAGCATCGAGGTCATCGTTGATGAGCTGACGATACCGCTCATCGGCATGCAACACGTTGTAGCCGTCGACGACCAGACGACGCATCAGGAGTCCTCGGCCCGGCGCATCCACTCGAAGGCGAGGAGCGTCGCGGCCTGCGCGACATTGAGTGACGAGACCTTGCCGGCCACGGGGATTCGCACCAGGAAGTCGCAGCTCTCGGCAACCAGACGAGAGAGTCCGGAGCCTTCCGAGCCCAGCACGAGCACGAGCTTGCCGTCGAGCGGCGCCTCCCATAGCGAGTCCCGACCGCGCTCGTCGGCGCCCGCGATCCAGAAGCCCGCATCCTTGAGCAGCCCGAGCGTCTGTACGAGGTTCGTCACCTTCACGATCGGCAGGTGCGACGTGGCGCCTGCCGCCGCCTTGTGCACGACAGCGGTGACCGGTGCCGAGCGTCGGTCGGCAACGATGACCCCGTCAGCGCCCGCGACCTCCGCCGAGCGAACGACCGCGCCAAAGTTGCCCGGGTCGGTGACGTGATCGAGCACGACCACGAGGCTCCGGTCCTTGTCGGCGGCGCGGGCCATGACTACGTTGAGCGGCGTGTAGTGGAACTCGGCAGCAACGGCGACGACGCCCTGGTGCCTGCCGCGCTCGCTGTCACGATCGAGCTCCGCACGGTCGACGTACGTGATGGTCGCACCAGCCTCGCGCGCCAGGGCAACGATCTCGTCCACGAGCGGATCCGAGCGCATACCCTTGGCGATGCTGAGTCCTGTGATCGATTGCCCGGAGCGAAGTGCCTCGGCGACCGCGTTTCTGCCCTCTATGATTGCGGACACCCGCTACCTCCCGTGAGTGATGTGTGTGCCATCCGGCTTGTCTTCGACGATGAATCCCAGTTCTTGAAGCCGGTCGCGCATCGAATCTGCTACCTCCCAGTTCCGCTCGCTGCGGGCCACATCGCGCGCCTTGCGAAGTGCATCGACGGCTTCGGCGCCGTCGGTACCTGTGTAACCGGCGTAATCTGCAGCCAACTGCATGACCTCCGGCGGGTATGCCGAGACACGCACTGAGCGTGCTTCGATCGAGATGCCGAGCACGTCAAGCGGCTCCTTGATGGCCGCAGCCGCCCGCTCGAGCAGCGGCAGATTCTCGCTGTGAGCACCGATGCCCGGGCCTTCCCAGATGAACGTGTTCATCTCGCGGACCAGTCCGAAGACCGCGGCGAGCGCCCCGGCGGTGTTAAAGTCGTCATCCATCTCCTCGATGAAGCGCGCTTGAGCGTCATCGATCGCCTTGGTGAGTCTCGCGACCCAGACGCCCTGCGCCGTTGCATCGCTCACGCGCTCATGTGCGCGGCTGCGCTTGGCGCCTTCGAGGTCGCGCAGCGGGCCGGCGATACGCTCATACGCAGTTCGGGCCTCGTCAAGACGGTCTGTCGAGAACTCGAGGGGACTGCGATAGTGCGTCTGCATCATGAAGAGGCGCACGACGGGTGCCGGGTATACCTCAAGGACGTCCTTGAGCAGCATGAAATTGCCGAGGGACTTGCTCATCTTCTCGGCATTCACCTGGAGCAGACCGCCGTGCAGCCAGTACTTGACGAAGAGCTTTCCAGTGGCGGCCTCGGACTGCGCAAGCTCGTTCTCGTGATGCGGGAAGATCAGGTCGCTAGCGCCGCCGTGTATGTCGAACGGTAGGCCCAGCTCCTCCTCGGACATGACCGAGCACTCCAGATGCCATCCCGGGCGACCCTCGCCCCACGGGCTCGGCCAGTGCGGCTCGCCCGGCTTGGCGGACTTCCAGAGCGCAAAATCGAGCGGATCTTGCTTGCGCTCGTCGACCTCCACGCGCGCACCTGACTCAAGGTCGTCGATGTCGCGACCGGAAAGCTTCCCATAGCCGGGGAACGAGCGGACCGAGAAGTACACGTCGCCGTCGACGACGTAGGCGTGACCCGTGGTGATGAGTCGCTCGACCATGCCGATCATCTGCGGGATGGTCTGTGTCGCCAGCGGCTGGCGCGAGGGCTTGTCGATACCGAGCGACTCCATCGCCGAGCGGAACGCAGCCGTGTACGTCTCGGCGACCTCTGTGGCGGGGACACCCTCCTCGGCAGCGCGCTTGATGATCTTGTCGTCCACGTCGGTGACGTTTTGCACGAACGTCACATCGAAGCCACGCCACGCGAGGTAGCGCCGGATGATGTCGAAGGTAAGGAACGTGCGGGCATTCCCGATGTGGATGTGGTTGTAGACGGTCGGGCCGCATACGTACATCGCGACCTTGTCAGGGTCGCGGGGGACGAACGCTTCTTTCGTGCGCGTCATCGTGTTGTAGACGCGGATGGTCATACGGTCACCCTTTCGGATCTATGGCATCTGTGTCGAGGGAGAACGCCGGATGGCCTTCCTCCTGCGCCCTGTCCTCGTCGCGTGCGAGCCTGTTCTCAAGTCGGTCAATGCGATGCTGCAGCGTCCGGAACATCTCGACTACCGGGTCTGGCAGGTCCTCATGGTGCAGATCGACCGCCTCGACGCGCTGGCCTTCCCGGACCACCACACGCCCGGGAATGCCGACCACCGTGCAGCTCGGTGGTACGGCCTGGACGACGACAGCCCCCGCGCCGACCTTGGTGCCATGCCCGATCACGATATCGCCGAGGATCGTCGCACCGACGCCGACGACGACGTTGTCTTCGATCGTCGGATGGCGCTTGCCGCGCTCTTTGCCTGTACCGCCGAGCGTGACACCCTGGTAGATCGTCACGCAGCGACCGATCACGGTGGTCTCGCCGATGACGACGCCCATGCCGTGGTCGATGAAGAAGCGGCGGCCGATGGTCGCTCCAGGATGGATTTCGATACCGGTGCGACCACGAGCGACATGCGAGACCCAGCGCCCCGCCAGCTTGAAGCCGTGTATCCACAGCCAGTGGGAAAT
>CAZGNF010000080.1:0-9951 GCA_964527045.1 uncultured Coriobacteriaceae bacterium
CTCGACTGGGACACGCCCGAGCGTGCGCTGCTCGGGCGTGTCCTAGTCGAGGCAGACGCCCTCGGCATCGGTGGCCATAACAAACAGGTCAGCGCCGAGCTCGCGTGCCAGCAGCTCCGCGGCGAGGTCCTTGTCGATAACGGCTTCGATGCCAACGAGCGTGCGGGTGCCATCGGGCAGGTAGACGGTCGGGATGCCACCACCGCCGGCGCAGATGACGACCGCGCCCTTCTCCACGAGCCAGCGCACCGGGTTGATCTCGAAGATGCGCTTCGGCTCGGGCGACGCGACGACGCGGCGCCACGTTCGACCGTCGGCCTTGAAGACCCACCCCTTCTTGGCCGCGAGCGCGTCGGCGTCTTCCTTCGTATAGCACGGTCCGACGAACTTCGTGGGGTTCTCGAACGCCGGGTCGTGCGGGTCGACCTCAACCATCGTCAGCAGCGTGGCCAGATGCTTCTCGAAGGGGAGCACGTTGCCAAGCTCCTGCTCCACCATGTACGCGATCATGCCCTGCGTCTGCGCGCCAAGCACGTCGAGCGGGTACGGCTCAACGTCCGTGTATGCGGCGGCCTGGAGCGCCAGCAGGCCCACCTGCGGGCCATTCCCGTGGGCGATCACGAGGTTGTACTTCTCGGCAAGCGGGGCAAGCGCCTTCGCGGCGACTCGCACATTCGCGCGCTGCGCCTCGGCAGTCATCGGGTCGGTACGGCGCAGCAGTGCGTTACCGCCAAGCGCCACCACGATGGTGAGCTTCTCCATCCACGATCTCCTTCGTCATCACTGGTCATTGCAGCACGATCGTATGCAGAAACGTTGCATGCCGATACATACTACCCTGTCAGACGACGGCCGAGGCAAGAATCCCTATGCTAGAATCCGCACACGTTGACGGCACTGCTCGTGGGAGGGTTCGTGCAGTTCACCTCGCTGGAGTACCTGCTCTTCCTCGGCCTGTCGGTGGCCGTCTACTTCGCGTTGCCTGGGCCGAAGACGAGGACCGTCTGGCTCCTTGCGGCGAGTTACGTATTCTACTTCTCATTATCGGCACGCTGGACGCTCGCGCTGATCTCGATCACCGCCATCGGCTATGTATTCGGGCTGGTGATCGCGGCTTCCGGCGTGGGTGCCCCCGTGCCTCGAAAGACGAGACGTCTGCTCGCCTTCGGCATCGTGCTTGTGGCCGGAGCGCTCTTCTACTTCAAGTACGCCGCCTTCTCGGCGAGCCTCCTCAACGGCGCCCTCGCGCTGGCGGGCGTAAGCTGGCGCTCCCCCGCGCTCGCCATCGCACTGCCGGTGGGCATCTCGTTCTGGACGTTCCAGTCGATCTCCTACCTGGTCGACGTCGCGAAAGGCACAACGCAGCCGGAGCGCAATCCGCTGCGCTACGCGCTCTTCATCGCCTTCTTCCCGCAGGTCACCGCGGGACCGATCGCACGCGCCGGGCAGCTCCTCCCCCAGCTTGCCGAGAAGCGCCCGTTCGACTACGAGCGCATGCGCTCTGCGCTGCTGCTGATGGCGTGGGGCTTCTTCAAGAAGCTCGTGGTCGCCGACCCCCTCGGCGTCGTCGTCCGTACCGTCTTCTCCAAGCCGCACGAGTTCGGCGACAACGGCATCGTGCTGGCAGGTGCGGCGGTGGCGTTCGCGGTGCAGATCTACTGCGACTTCTCGGGATACACCGACCTCGCCCGCGGCGCGGCGCGCCTGTTCGGCATCGACCTCATGCCGAACTTCGCACGGCCATACGCGGCACGCTCGATCAAGGAATTCTGGCGCCGTTGGCATATGTCGCTCATGAGCTGGCTCAAGACGTACATCTACATCCCGCTCGGCGGTAGCCGGGTCTCGAAGTGGCGGCGCTACGGCAACATCCTTGCCGTCTTCCTGTTCAGCGGCCTCTGGCACGGAGCGGGGCTCACGTTCATCGTGTGGGGTCTCCTGAACGGTCTCTACCAGGTGTTCGGCGAGCTGCTCGCACCTGCACGTGCACGGCTGCTCGCGCTTGTGCGCGTCACGCGGGAGGGCGCGCTGCACCACGCGCTGCAGGTGATCACCACCTTCGGGCTCGCGACCATCGCGTGGGTCTTCTTCCGCGCCGAGTCGCTTGCCGACGCGCTCTACATTCTGCCGAGGATGTTCTGGCTCGACCCCCGCCCGCTGCTCTCGGGCGGCATCCCCGACCTCGGGCTCGCCAAGGCGCAGCTGCTGGTGACCGCGGTCGCGATCGTGGTGGTGTTCGGCCTGGAGTACCTCTCGGCCAGGAAGGACCTGCCGACGCTGCTCTACCGCCAGAACGTCGCCGTGCGCTGGGCCATCTACTACGGCGCCGCGCTCGCGATCCTCATCTTCGGCTACTACGGGCCGATGTCCACCGCCGCCGACTTCGCTTACTTCAAGTTCTAGGACATGCCGATGCCGCTTCCAGCCGATAACCGCCGAACCCGCCGCCTGCTGGCGTCGCTCGCCTTCTGCGTGCTACTGCTCGCCATCCTTACGCTTGCAAGCGCGGTCGTGAAACCGGGGCGCAACGGCATCGACGGCCAGGGTGGCAGCGGCTGGACGACGTACCGCGCGCTCCCCGCCGATTCCATCGACGTGCTCTTCCTCGGCAACTCGCACGTCTTCGTGGGCGTCGACCCTGCCGAGGTGTGGCGCACGCGCGGGATCCCGTCCTTCGTGCTTGGCGGACCCACGCAGCAGCTCAAGCTCACCCGCTTCTACCTGGCCGAGGCGCTCAAGACGCAGCACCCCAGGGTCGTGGCGCTTGAGCTCTCGTCGATCGCGTATGGCGAGACGCACTTCAACCGGGAGTTCCAGCAGATCAACGTGGGCTACATGCCGCTTTCCGCCGAGAAGCTCAAGGCCGCCGTCTTCTCAACGCCGCCGAGCGAAGGCGTGGGTGTGCTCGTCGACCTCTGGACGTACCACGGCCGATGGTCGAGCCTCACGAAGCGCGACTTCGACCTGCCCGGCAAGAATCGGGGCGGCGAGTTCCTGAACGGCTTCCTCCCGAAGCGCGGCTCCGTCGAGGTCACACCGACCGCATCTCCCATGCCCGAAGACGTGCGTGCCCGCGCAGACGCGTCGCTCGCGCACAACCTCCCGTACCTGCGGGAGATCGCGAGGCTCTGCGAGGACGCGGATGCGGAGCTGCTGCTCTTCCTCACCCCGACCGGCCCGCCGAACGCGTACAGCTACCAGCTCGAGAAGGTCGAGGCGGTTCTCGGCAGTGAGTTCGACAACGTGCGGACCCTCGACCTGAGCGAAGCGGGTTCGGTGCCAGGGCTCTCGTTTGCGACCGACTTCATCGACGGCGGACACCTCACGTACACGGGTGCCGCGAAGATGTCGGCCGCTCTGGCGACCGCGCTTGGTGACGAATACGCGCTGCCCGACCAACGAAGCGAATGGAACGCACGCTCGGCATGGTGGACGAGCGTGCTCTCGAAGCACGACGCCTACCTTCGCACGTTCGGAAGCGCGACCGGCGACTAGTCGAGCGAGTCGCGGGAGATCGGGCACGTCATGCAGTGACAGCCGCCCCGACCCTTGCCAAGCTCGCTGCCCTCGATCTCGAACACCTCGATGCCCGCGTTGCGCAGCGCTGCGTTCGTGTGGGTGTTCTTGGAGTACCCGATGACCACGCCCGGCTCGAGCGCGACGACGTTGTTGCCGTCGTCCCACTGCTCGCGAGCCGACTGGAACGCGTCGCCACCGGTCGGCACGACCCGCATCTTCTTCACCTGCAGCGCGTCTGCGACGGCCTCGAGCAGGCCCTTCTCGGCGGTTATCTCGAAGGAGTCCTTGCCCTCGCCCGGTCGGATGCTGTAGACCTGCATCGCTTCGATGACCTGCGGATACATCGTCACGGCGTCGCGATCGATGAAGCCGAAGACGGTATCGATGTGCATGTACGCGCGGTCGACCGGCATGCGGCACGCGATGATCCGCTCGGCAGCTCCGGCCGAGAAGAGCGAGCGCGCCAGGTGCTCGACCATGCGGCCGGTGGAGCGCTCCCCCATGCCCACAAGCACGGTCTTGTTGCCGATCGGCATGAGGTCGCCGCCTTCAAGCGAGTTGCCCTGGCCGAGGTCCTCCACGCCGAAGCGCCCGGCGTCGCCTTCTGGCGGATACCAGAACTGGAAGTCGGCCCCGGCGAAGCGCGGGTGATAGCGGTAGATGATCGAGGTGTTCACCACTTCGAGCCGCCGCGCATGCCAGAAGAGCGGCGGCAGGATCACGCCGCCGTAGAGCCACGCGCTGGAGTCGCGCGTGAAGAGGCTGTTCGGGAGCGGTGGCAGCACGAACGAGTTCGGCTCGGCCAGGACGGCACCGAGCGAGTGGCGGTTGAGCGCGTCGAGGTCGAAGCCCTCCAGCTCCTCGATGAGCAGGCCGCTCACAAGCGCTTCGGCAAGCTGCGTCGGCGGCATGTCCAGCAGGAACGCGCGGAGCTCGCGAACCATCGAGGGACCGACGGTGTAGGACGAGACCAGGCGCGTCACCACATCGGCGCGTGCCTCGGCAGATGCCGAGAGGGTCTCGACGAGCAGATCGAAGAGGTACAGCACCTCAACGCCACGGTCGCGCATGATTGCCGTGAAGGCGTCGTGCTCGCGCTGCGCGCGCTCCACCCACACGAGGTCGTCAAACAGAAAGCGCTCGCGATTATGCGGTGTGAGCCGCTCAAGCGCGAGACCCGGGCGATGTACCAGCACGGTTCTGAGCTTGCCGACTTCGGAGTATGCACCGAGCGTTGTCATGTGACCCGACCTTCTGCGCGGATTCAGCTGCCACGCCATTCTATCCGGTCAGGGGCCGATGTGTAGCCAGAACCCTACGCATGCCTCCTGCGAACCAGCCACGCGCCGCCACCGACGAGGGTCAGACCGCCCAGCGCCGCGAGCACCGGCAACAGTGCACCGGAACCAACTGGCGACTCAACGGTGATCGCCTCGGTCGCAGCGGGCTGCCCGCCCGCGGCTGGCGCGGGCGTCTCGGTCGCCGGGAGCGTAACGGACGCGTCGACGGAAGCGGTCTCGGCAATCGCCTCGTCGGAGGAGGTCCACGCGCCGCTCGACGTGCCTCCGGTGCCCGAGGACGGCTCAGAGGTCGGGGTGATATCGACATACCCGATTGATGCGTACGAATCGGTCACCGGGTTCGTGGTGGTCGCCTGCGTGAACCAGAGCCTGCTGCCGTCAAACTCGCCTGCGATAGCCGCATTCAGATAGGGATAGAGGAGTTCCCAAGCGCCGCTGCTCAGATCCATCACGGCGATCCGGTAGTTCGGGTACTCCTTCGATGAGCGCTGGCTCCAAGCAACGTAGCGGGTCGATGCTCGCGAGCCGAACACGGAATGATAAGAATCCTCTACGCCAACAAGCTTCCTTGACAGGCCGGTAGCCGGATCCCACAGATAGAGCGCGGAACGATACGCGGGCTCCTCGCCTTCAACCAGGACACCAGCAGGCGAAATCGAGCACGCAATCGGGCTGAAGGACGGAATCGCCGTTTGCCGATGCGCACCCGTGCGAGTACTTAGCCAGTGCAAGGAAGCCGGAAGGCCCGACTCCCCGGACGGCTCGATCCAGGCGATGTTCTCCCCGTCGGCGGCGAGAGAATGATACCCGCTGGACACCGCGTACGTTGTCTCGACGGCAGCGCGAACATCGTAGACATGGAGCAGGTCATCCGCCCATGCAACGAAGCTCTCGCCACACGCAGGTGCGCACTGATGTGCGACAGAATCGATGCCAGTGGCCAGGACCGACGGTGCCCCGCTCGCGATGTCATACAGCTCCACTGCCATCGGTCCGGGAAGCACGGGGGCAGACAGGTAGACAACGAATCCCGGTCCAACATCGTAGCCCGGATGCTGGTCCGTGCCCGGATCGACATCGACGATCGTTTGAGTGCGCGTGTCATACAGAAACACCCTGGATGGGCCGATGATGGAGGACTCCGAGTCGTTCAGCCACTCGACATCTGCCTCACTCCAGGCCGCCCACGGCCCGCTTGCGCGCACGAATCCCTTGGAGGTCGTACTCGTCCGGATGATGTGCTTCGAGTACGTCATCGCCTCGGCCACAGCGCTTGGCGCGAGTACGACGAGAGCGATCGACAGAGCCAATGCCAGAATCACGCGTTTGCGCATGAATCCCCCAGAATCCGAGAACGACGCCCACCCCTGGAACAGAGTAGCACCCCCCGCAGCGTGACGGTGATTGAGCCGCTCGAGAATGCTGGTAGAAGCGGAGTCTGTTCGGGGGCGAGTTCATGATGGACACAGCAACCGCCCAACGCGTCGTACTCATCGAGGCCGGCTCGCCGGGTCTAAACACCTACTCTCACGTTGCAATGGCACGAGAGCGTTGCGACACGCCCCACGGGGTACAAGCCCACTAGTACACACGACCGAAGCCCTAGCGGTTCCGGTCCGACCCGGGGAGTAACGCGTGACAGACGACACCCGCTTCAGACGGCTGCGGCTCTACAACGTGGTGATGGGGCTCTTTCATCTAGGGCAAGGCATCGCGATTGCGGCGCTGTCCAACGACTTCAAGCTTCCCGTGACCGCATCGCTCCTGCAGGGGCCTCCGGGTACGCCGCCTGGCGTTCCGACCACGCTCTTCGAGATTCCGCTCGGTTGGGCGGTCGCGACGTTCGTGTTCCTCTCGGCGCTCGCGCACTTCATCATCGCGTCGCCGCTGGCGTTTGACTGGTACGTGAAGAACCTCAAGCAGAACCGCAACTACGCCCGCTGGATCGAGTACTCAGTCTCCTCGACGCTGATGGTCGTACTCATCGGGTTGCTGCCGGGCATCTTCGATATCGCGGCGATCATCGGCATCGCCGGCGCGAACGTCTCGATGATCCTCTTCGGGCTGCTGATGGAGAAGTACGAGACGCCTGGCAACCCGAACTGGCTGTCGTACATCTTCGGCTGCATCACCGGCGCGGTCCCATGGATCGCCATCGCCGTCTACCTGTGGGCTCCCGGCCAGGTCGCCGAGCCGCCGGCCTTCGTCTACTGGATCTTCTTCTCGATGTTCGTGTTCTTCATGAGCTTCGCGCTCAACATGGTGCTGCAGTACAAGAAGGTCGGCCCGTGGAAGGACTACCTCTTCGGCGAGGCCGCCTACATACTCCTGAGCCTCACCGCCAAGTCGCTGCTCGCGTGGCTGGTCTTCGCGAACACTTTGATTCCGACGTAGTCGTTACTCGGCGCTACACCAGCGGTCGATCCACCAGCGAACGGAACGGTTCATCTCGGCCATGTAGGCCGGGGTGAACTTCCGTTTGTAGACCTGCTGGCCGATGTTGGCGAGGCCCGGACCGAAGCCGTGCGGCGAATGCATCGCACCGAGGTCGGCGGAGACCTCCGCAAGCTGCTCGTCGGTCAGCCGGTGGTACGAGTTGGTATGCACCATGTGCGTCTCGTAGTGCGGCGTCGGCGGACGCATGGTCGCAGGATGTCCGAAGCACAGCATCGCGATCGGCAGCGTGTGCTGCGGCAGGCCGAGCAGCTCCGCGTGAATCTCCCCGTTCTCAAGCACGTCACCGACATAGCACGAACCGATGCCGAGAGACTCCGCTGCCACGACGGCGGTCTGTGCGGCAATGAGCGCGTCCGAGCATGCCATCATGAGGTCGCCGACATCAGGTGTCGCACGATGCTCGACGCCCTCGACGTCCTCGGCGCGCGAGAAGCGGAAGAGGTCGATCCACTTCTGCATGTCGGCGACGAACACAAGCACCCAGGGCGCTTTGGCTATGAACGGCTGATCATCGCAGGTCACGGCAAGGCGGTCCTTGAGCGCCTGGTCGGTGACTTCGATGATCGTGTATAGCATCATGTTGCCCGCCGTCGGCGCGCGCATCGTGCTGTGAAGGATGGCGGCCTTCTCGGCGTCCGTGATGGGAGTCTCGGCGTAGGTGCGGGTCGAGAAGCGAGCGTTGAGCAGGTCGAGCGTGGGGTTCATGGCGATTCCGATCGTCGGTTGTCTCGAGTATACGAGACCTCTGGGCGTCGGCGGGCGCTTGGTCGCAATGACACGAGAGTACGCTCCTGGTACTCTTGCGACCATGCAGACCCATGAATTCGTCTACTTCAATGGAGCGATCATGCCGGCCGAACAGGCGGCAATTTCGCCGTACGATGTTGGTCTTCTCAGGGGCTATGCGGTCTTCGACCTGCTACAGACGATCGGTGGCGTCCCGTTCCAGTTCACCGAGCACATCACCCGCTTCCGTGCCTCGGCAAAGATGCTTGGCCTTGAGGTCCCCGCGACCGACGACGAGATCGCCGAGATAACCGTCGAGCTGCTTCGGCTGAACCAGTGCACCGAGGCGACGGTGCGCTACGTGCTCACCGGCGGTGAATCGCCCGACGGGATGCATTTCGACCCCTCAACGCCGACGTTCCTCATTATCACGCACACTATCTTCTCGGTTCCCGCGCAGTACTACGCTACGGGAGCCAAACTCATCACGCACGAATATCGCCGAGAGCTCCCCGAGGCCAAGACCACGAACTACCTCACGTGGCTTCGCAATCATCACAAGCTCGACGAGGCCGGGGCTATCGACGTCCTCTATCATGCCGATGGGTTCGTGTCCGAGGCCGCCACCGCAAGCTTCTATGTCGTCCGTGACGGCTGCGTGTGCGCTCCTGGCGAAGGCGTCTTACACGGAACGGTCGGTGCGCTTGTCTTCGACCTCGCCGCCTCGGAATACGAACTCGTGCTCGGCCCTGTGACGCTCGAAGACGCGATCTCGGCCGAGGAGGCCTTCATCACCTCGAGCGTTCGCGGAGTCGTGCCGATCACCCGAATCGATGACCGTGTCATCGGCGACGGCACCGTCGGTCCTGTGACCACGCGCCTCATGGAAATCTGCCGCAGCGCCATGAAGAAGACGGGCTGACCCGCCGAACCTACCTCGTCCCACAGCACACGAAAAGGGCGGGCCCTGAGGCCCGCCCTTCGACGTTCGGTTCACGTCCCCTTACGGTGCGAGCGCCGCCATCACGGCGTCGCGCACGGCCTGCGAGAGCGCAGGCAGCCCGCCGAGGAAGCGCACGCTTGAGATGGAGCCGGCGTTGTCCTCGAGCGCCGCTTGCGTCGCCGGTGAGAGCGATGCGGAGCGGGAGAGCAGCAGCACGGAGCCGTTGATGCCCTGCGCCACGCCGCCGGAAAGCGCATCCGGGAACTTCTCGCCGGTGGCGATCGCCACGCCGTCCCAGTCAAGGCCCGCGTCGGTCACGCCGTACTCGGCGACTTTCGCGGCGGTCTCGTAGCGGTCGGCGCCGTCGAGACGCACAGCGCTCATGCCCGCACCCAGGATGATGATCGAGGTGCCCTCCGGCATGGCGGCCTCGCCGCCGAGCAGGATGGCGTCGGTCACGCCTGCGTCCTGCATGGCCGCGACGGTGTCATCGGAGATGGTCGGCAGCCCGGAGAGGAAGACCGGCCAGCCGTTGGCGGCCGCAAGCGGCGATGCCGCGAGCGCGTCCGCGAAGTTGTTGCCGGTCGCCACGAACGCGGTGCCGTCGTAGCCCTCGCCGAGCATGTCGACGACCTCTGCGGCAACCAGGTTCGCGGTGCCGTAGCGGTCGGTCCCTCCGATGCGGTGCACGTTGCCCGAGCCGAGGATGGCCACGAGCGAGTTGTAGACGCTACTCGAGAGCGCACGGTAGTCGCCGAGGACGTAGGCCTCGGACGCGTCCAGGCGCTCGATCTCTGCCGCCACATCGGCCGGGAGGACCGCCTTGCGGGAGAGGAGGACGGGCCCGTCGAGCACGCCGGCGAGCGCGGAGCCGCCAAGGGCGTCCGGCCAGTTCTCGCCGGTGGCGACGACGACCGCGTCAGCGCCCTCGGGGAAGGTGTCCTGCGAGATCTCGATGGAGGTGCCGTAGCGGTCCTCGCCCTCGAGCGGGGTCTCGGTGAGGTC
>CAZGNF010000081.1:0-9944 GCA_964527045.1 uncultured Coriobacteriaceae bacterium
AGCTGCTGCTCCGCCAGCCGGACGTGTTGTTGCTCGACGAGCCCACCAACCACCTCGATCTGGAGTCGGTGACCTGGCTTGAGGGGTTCTTGCGTGGGTACGACGGCGCGATCGTCATCGTCAGCCACGACCGCGCATTCATGGACGGCCTGGTCGATCACGTCGCCGAGATCGACCAGAAGCGCCTCACGGTCTATGTCGGCTCCTACGACGGCTTCATCAAGCAGAAGGAGCTCGCGCTTGCGCAGCTGAAGGCCGCCTACGAACAGCAGCAGCGCGACATCGCGCATATGGAAGCGTTCGTCGAGCGCTTCCGCTCCAAGAACACCAAGGCCAAGCAGGCGCAGGATCGCATGAAGAAGCTCGAGAAGATGGAACGCATCGAGCTTCCCGAGGAACGCAAGACTGTGAAGTTTCGCTTCCCGCAGCCGGAGCGCACGGGTGAAGAGGTCGTGCGGCTCTCCGGCGTGCGGAAGGCGTACGGCGACCTGGTGGTATACGACAAACTCGATCTTGCGCTCTATCGCGGCGACAAGGTCGCACTCGTCGGCCCCAACGGTGCAGGCAAGTCTACGCTCCTGCGGATGATCGCAGGCGAACTCGAGTCCGACGCAGGAGAGCGAACGCTAGGGCACAAGGTGTCCGTCGCGTACTTCGCCCAGCATCAGCTTGAGGCACTCGACGTGCGACGAACGGTGCTCGATGAGCTTGCGAGCGCCGCACCCGGCTGGACGCCCGTGGAGTGCCGACGTCTGCTCGGCGCGTTCCTGTTCCACGGCGACGACGTCATGAAGAAGGTGCGTGTGCTCTCAGGTGGAGAGCGCGCCCGCCTCGCGCTCGCGAAACTGCTGGTCGCGCCGGCGTCGCTGCTATGTGTCGATGAGCCCACGAACCATCTGGACATCGCTTCGAGCGACATCCTCGAGCAGGCGCTCAAGATTTACACCGGCACCCTCGTGCTGATCACCCACGATCGCCACCTCATCCGTGGCGTGGCGAACAAGGTCATCGAGGCGCGTGACGGCGCCGCCAGGGTCTTCGAAGGTGACTACTACTACTACCTGTTCAAGCGAGACCAAGGGCGCGCGCCTGCAGCCGCACCTGCCCCGACAGCCAAGGCACCGGCGAAGGCGGAGCAAGCGGCCGAGCAACCCGGATTCAAGAGCAAGGAGCAGCGTCGCGCGGAGGCGGAGGCGCGGAACCAGGCGTACCGCGCAACGAAGGACCTCAAGAAGCAGCTGACCTCACTCGAGCGGCAGCTGGCCGAAGTCCAGACCAGGCATGACGCGCTGCTGGCGGATCTAGCGGATCCCGCCGTGTACGACAACAAAGAGAAGTTCTTCAAGGTGATGGGGGAGTACAACGAGGTGAAGCCGCGTCTTGCCGAGCTCGAAGCGAAGTGGCTGGCCATCTCCGAAGCCGTCGAGGTTGCAGACCAGACTTTGTAACAATGTTTACAAAGTATTGGCGATTCTGCTATAAAGCCTCTACACTGCTTCTTGGCGTACGCATTTCGCAGGGGGGCACTCGCAAAGACGTACCGGGACGTGCGGTGATGTAAGTCTGTAACTTTGAGTTACAAAGTTTTCGAGGATTGCGGGAGGGGTGAGGGAGCCGGTGAGTTCGCCCGATAACGTCCTATTTGCAGTCGGCCTTGCTGCTGGCCCCGTTCTCTTCTTGCTTGCCCTCATCACGGCGAACTCGTTGCTTTCCCCCAAGCGTCCAAACGATATCAAGAGCACGAACTACGAATGCGGCATTCCACAGGCGAGTTCTCCATGGCTCCCGGTCAATGTGCGGTTCGCCGACATCGCGCTCCTCTTCGTCCTCTTCGACGCTGAAACGGCGCTTCTGTTCGCGGTCGCGCCTGCGGTGCGCGGATCGATCACCGGCCTCATCGAGATCGCCGCCTTCTCGGCGTTCCTTGGATTCGGGCTGCTCTACGCCTGGCGGAAGGGAGCGCTCAAGTGGCCTTCGTAGATGATCTGGGCGCGGCGCTCGACAAGACGCCCGGCGGTGGCATCATTCTCACGTCCCTGGACGCGGTCATGGACTGGTCGCGGGGCAAGTCGCTGTGGATGATGCCTATGGGCACCGCCTGTTGCGCGATGGAGCTTATCGCTGCCTCGTTCTCGCGCTTCGACTTCGACCGTCACGGGTCGATTCCGCGCCCCGATCCCCGTCACTGCGACGTCATGGTCGTTGCCGGAACCATCACGCGGAAGATGGCGCCTGCAGTCCAGCGCCTCTACGACCAGATGCCCGACCCTAAGTGGGTCGTCGCCATGGGCAACTGCGCCGTTTCCGGCGGCATCTTCTACTACGACACCTACTCGGTCATCCGTGGCGTGGACGAGTTCCTCCCGGTTGACGTCTACATTGCCGGTTGCCCTCCTCGGCCAGAGTCGCTGCAGGACGCGATCCTGCGGCTGCGTGAGCAGGTTGCGACCGACTCGATCGCCCCCGGCAAGTCCCGTGCGCTCAAGAGCGACCTGCCGGCACCGGGTTCGCCGCGCAAGGGCGAGTCGGCGACGTCCGGCGGTGACGCCGAGTGAACATCAACGAGCTTCGCGAGCACCTGTGCTCTGAGTATCCCGACCTGTGCCCGCTCTTCTCGGTGGAGTACGGCGACGGCGTGCTCGTCGTCGAGGCCACCCGCCTGCACGACGCAGCACGTGACCTGAAGGACCTCGGATTCGACCGCCTCGGCATGGTGACGGCGGTTGATACCGGCGACGAGTTCGAGCTCGTGTATCGCCTCCAGTCGCGTGAGATGCACGCCGGGATCTTCGTCAAGGCCCGCGTGGCGCGCGACACAGCATCCATCGCTTCAGTGACCGACCTCTGGCCCGCAGCAAACTGGCAGGAGCGCGAGGTCTTCGACATGTTCGGCATCACCTTCGAGGGCCATCCGGATCTTCGGCGCATCTTGCTTACCGACGACTGGGTCGGCTACCCGCTCCGCAAAGACTACGAGGACGACCGGATCATCCGCCGTCCGGATTACATCTAGGGAGGTGCGACCATGACCGAGCAAACCATCGTGAACATAGGCCCGTCGCACCCATCCACCCACGGCGTCTGCCGCGTGGTCGTCACCCTCGACGGCGAGGTCGTCACGCATGCCGAGCCGATCATCGGCCACCTGCATCGCGGCATCGAGAAGATGGCCGAGAACCGCACGTACCTGCAGGTCGTGCCGCTGACCGACCGCCTCGACTACGTCGGCAGCATGTACGCGAACTGGGCGTACTGCCGCGCTGTCGAGCGTCTCGCAGGTATTCGTGTTCCGGAGCGTGCCGAGTACATCCGCGTGATCGTCTGCGAGCTGCAGCGCATCGCGAGCCACATGATGGGCATCGGTTCAACCGGCGCGGATACCGGCGCGTTCACGGCGTTCATGTACGCGTTCGCGCAGCGCGAACATGTCGTCGATCTCTTCGAAGCCGTGTGTGGCGCCCGACTCACGTACAACTATGTGCGCCCCGGCGGCGTGTCGATGGACCTGCCCGAGGGCTGGGTCGAGCAGTGCCGCGCATTCACGGCCCAGCATCCCTCGGCGATGCTCGAGCTCGACCGACTGCTGTTCGGCAACGTGATCGCTCGCGCACGACTCAAGGGCGTCGGTGTTCTCTCGGCGGAATACGCCGTCGCGTGGGGCGCCTCCGGGCCCACCGCTCGCGGTTCGGGCGTCGACTGGGACCTGCGCCGGGACGACCCGTACTCGGTGTACCCGCGGTTCGACTTCCAGGTGCCCCTTGGCGAGAACGGCGACAGCTACGACCGTGCGCGCATCCGCCTCTGGGAGTGCGTCGAGAGCTGCAAGATCATCGACCAGGCGCTCGACCAGCTGGAGCCCGGCATCGTGAAGGCCGAGGGGCTTCCGCGCCTGCTCGCGCCGCGCCCGGGTGATGCATACGACCACATCGAGAGCGCCCGTGGGTCGCTCGGCGTGTATCTCGTGAGCGACGGGACGCCGCGTCCGTACCGCATGAAGGTGCGCTCGCCTGCGTTCTGCAACCTGGCGCTACTGCCGCTCCTTGCCGAGGGCCACACGCTCTCGGACCTGGTCGTCATTCTCGGGTCGCTCGACCCCGTCTTCGGCGAGGTGGACCGATGACGCTACTGTGGGGATTCCTGTGGGGTGTGGCGGCTGTGGCAACGATTGCCGGCGGTGCGATCCTTGGCGTGTGGTGGGAGCGCAAGGTCTCCGCGCGCATCCAGATGCGGTACGGACCGCAGCAGATCGGGCCGTTCGGTTCGCTGCAGATGATCGCCGACGTCCCGAAGCTGCTCTTCAAAGAGGACATCGTCCCGGCACTCGCCGACAAGGCGATCTTCAAGTACGCCCCGCTCTTCGTGTTCGGGCCTGTGGCGGTCTCGATGGTCGTCATCCCGTTTACGGCAGGCTGGGCGCCGCTCAACACGAGCGTCGGCGTGCTGTTCTTCCTCGCCGTGCCGTCGATCGAGGTCATCGCGATACTGCTCTCGGCATGGGCGAGCCACAATACGCTTTCCACGCTTGGCGGCTTGCGCGCCACCGCTCAGATGATCAGCTACGAAGTCCCGCGCTCGCTTGCGGTGCTCGCCATCGTCCTGCTCGCCGGGTCGCTGCGGCCGCTCGACGTGGTCGCCGCATGGCGCTGGTGGTGGATGCCGCTCACGTTCGTGGCATTCGTCATCTACTTCGTCGCCTCGATCGCCGAGATGAACCGTGGCCCCTTCGACATCCCGGAGGCCGAGAGTGAACTCGTCGCCGGCTACTTCGCCGACTACTCGGGCATGCGCTGGGCCTCGTTCATGATGGCCGAGTACGGTGCCATGATCGCAGCGTCGCTCTTCGGGGCAGCGCTGTTCTTTGGAGGCGGCTGGCCGTTTGGCGGGGCGCTCGGTGTGGTCGTGCTCATCGCCAAGGCGATCCTGATCATGACCGCCATCATGTGGGTGAAATGGACCTTCCCGCGGTTGCGGCAGGATCAGCTCATGTCGTTTTGCTGGAAGGTGCTCACGCCGCTCGCGCTGGTGCAGCTCGTGATCGTCGGGGTGGTGCTCGTATGGCTGTAAAGCGCGAGGACATCATCACGCCGGCAACCGTGAGCGACGAGTACGCTCCCGGAGCAAAGGGCTTCCTTCAGAAGGTGCGCTCGCTCGTGACGGGGCTCGGCATCACGGCGCGTATCAGCACCGAGAAGCCGGTCACGATCCGCTATCCCGCCGAGAAGTGGACGGTGAGCCCCCGCTGGCGTGGCGCGCTTCATCTGCGCGGCGTCCTCGGCCGAGACGAGATACCACTCATCCGGCATGCCTCGGACATCTACAACGGCGTCATCGAGGACCTCTATAAGGGCGATCGCCTTCCGCCGTGCGTGGGCAACTGCCCCGCGAACGTGGATGCTCGCGGCCAGGGATTCCTTGTCGCTGAGGACCGTATCCCCGAGGCGTACGAGCTTGTTCGCGACCGGAACATCCTGCCCGGCGTTCTCGGGCGCATCTGCCACCATCCGTGCGAGACGGCGTGTCGTCGCAACTTCTACGACGAGCCCGTCGCGATCCGGCCGCTTCATCGCTTCGCGTACGAGGAGTTCCAGAAAGTCGCTGCCGAGCGGAACAAGCCACTGCCGATCACCCAGAAGCAATCGGTCGCCATCGTCGGCTCCGGCCCGTCGGGCCTTGCCGCGGCGTACGACCTCATGAAAGCCGGCTACCGTGTTGTCATGTACGAACGCGAAGAGCGGCCGGGCGGCGCCCTCAACTCCGGTGTCCCCGCGTACCGGCTTCCGCGCGATGTGCTGTACTCGGAAATCGACGGGTTGGTCGCGCTCGGACTCGAGTTGCACTGCGGCATCGAGGTCGGCAAGGGCAAGCCACTCTCGGCGCTTCAGCGGGAGCATGACGCCGTGCTGCTCGCGGTCGGGCTTCAGGAGAGCCGCATTCTTCCGATTCCGGGTCACGACGCCGAGGGTGTCGTGGGCGCACTTGAGTTCCTCTGGGCGGCGAATCACAAGGGCGAGACCGGTGTTCGCGGCAAGCGTGTCTTCGTCATCGGCGGTGGCAACGTGGCCGTCGACGTCGCCCGTTGCGCGCTGCGCACCGGCGCCACCGAAGTCCGTCTGGCGTCCCTCGAGTCCTCCGAGGAGCTTCCCGCTCACCCGTGGGAGATCGAGGAGGCGCTCGATGAGGGCGTAATCGCGACATGCTCGGTGGGTCCCGAGGCGGTGCTCACCGAAGGTGGCAACGTTGTCGGAATGCGCGTTCGAGAGTGCCTCTCGGTGTTTGATGAGACCGGCCGCTTCTCGCCGAAATTCGGCGAGGGTCTGAGCGACTTTGCGTGTGATGTCGTCGTGTTCTCCATCGGTCAGGCCGCCAAGCTCGATTCGCTCATCGCGGGGACCGAACTGCTTGTGTCCGGCCGTGGACAGCTGGTCGTCGACGGAGCGCAGTTCACGACCTCGGCCGCCGGGGTGTTCGCGTGCGGTGAGGTCGTGACCGGTCCGGGTAGCGCGATCGGCTCCATCGCGACCGGTCATGAAGCCGCCACCTCGATCCTGCGCTTCCTGCGAGGCGAGTCGCTCACGGAGAATCGTACTCCGCGCCCGGTTCC
Source organism: uncultured Coriobacteriaceae bacterium (assembly GCA_964527045.1). Taxonomy (GTDB): domain Bacteria; phylum Actinomycetota; class Coriobacteriia; order Anaerosomatales; family Anaerosomataceae; genus UBA2286. The sequence goes on from CAZGNF010000081.1 coordinate 6,602, forward strand.
GGTGTACGCGAAGTACGCGGTCGCCGACGTGACCGGCGTCGAGCGTTCGCGTCGCCGCTCCGCGATGCCCATGGCGAAAGCCGAGGACCGCGCCAAGGACTTCCGCCCGGTCGAGCTCGGTCTCACGCATCAGGAAGCCATGATCGAGGCCGCACGATGCCTCCGCTGTCAGTCCGAGATCTGCGTGGGGTGCACCTTCTGCGCCCGCACGTGTCCCGACTATGCGATCCAGGTGGAGCGCGTCGACGAGCCCGGCGGTCGCTGCCTGACTCGCTACGATCTCGACCTCTCCAAGTGCGCCTTCTGTGGCCTCTGTGCCGAGCAGTGCCCAACCAATGCGCTCGCGCACACCGGCCAGTACGAGCTCTCGTTCTTCCATCGCGACCTTGTGATCTTCGACAAGGGAGAGATGCTGCGGTCGGGCGAGGGCACTCGAGCGACTGGCCGAGACGGCATCATGCCCCCCGGCTGCCCCGTTCCGCCAAGGAGGGAGCAGTGATGACGCTCGAGATCCTTGCTTTCGCGTTGGCTGCGCTTCTGATGCTTGGTGGTGCGGCCGTGGTGGCCTTGTCAAAGGACCTGATGCGTCTTGTCGTCGGCCTGGGCGTGTTCCTGCTCGGAGTCGCGGGTCTCTTCTTGTACTACGGACATGCGTTTCTCGCGACCGCCCAGGTATTCGTGTACGTGGGCGGCGTGCTCGTGCTCGTTGTCTTCGCGGTTATGGTCGTTCACCGCGCGAACGGCGGCCGCCCCGTGATCACATCGCGTCATGACATCGGCGCTGCCGCGGTTGCGTTTGGCGTTTCCGGCATGCTGATCCTGTCACTGCGCGACTCGGTCGGCGACTGGCTGCCCGTGGCTGGCGCGTCCGGTTCTTCCATTGCCGAGGAACTGCTCGGCGGGCACATCGTCGCGTTCGAGCTGCTCGGGGTGCTGCTGCTGGTGGCACTTGTAGCCGTTCTCGTCATCGTAGGGTCGGGTGATCGCCGATGAGCGTCCTCGTGCTCTGCGCGCTCATCTTCGGGATCGGGATGTACACGGTCCTGACGCGGCGCGAGATCATCGCGATCCTCGCCGGTGTCGAGCTGATGCTTGGATCCGCTAACGTGCTGCTGATCGCCCTTGCATCGCTCTCCGGAGCGGATGCCGGTGTCGCAAGCGCCGTGGGACTGGTCGTTCTTGTCGTAGCGGCCGCCGAGGCCGCCATTGGCCTTGCGCTCGTCGTCACCGTGTCTCGACATAGCAAGCGCAGCAGCATCGATGAGCTAACGGAGGTGAACGGCTGATGTCCGTGTTCGCCTCGAATCCCTGGCTGGCCGTCGCAGTTCCGTTCATCGTCGCGATCGTTATCGCCGTACTCGGCACGCGGGCGACGGCGGTCACCCAGTGGCTCGCGGTGCTCGCTCCGCTCACCGCGGGTCTGGTGGGCATTGCCGGGCTGCAGGGGAGCGTCACGACAACGACGGTCCCGTGGCTTGTCCAGGGCTCCGCTTCGATTGGTGCCGGCGTCACGGTCGATGGCCTCTCGGCGATCATGTTGGTCGTCGTCGGGGTTGTGGCCACGATGGTGGTCGTGTTCTCGGTGGGTTACATGGCGCACGACGAATCGAAGGCCCGCTACTTCGCGCTGCTCGCGCTCTTCACTGCCGCTATGAGTCTTCTAGTGATGTCGACGAGTCTCGTGACGTTGTTCATCGGCTGGGAGCTTGTCGGAGCCTGTTCGTACCTGCTGATCGGCTTCTGGTACCGCAAGCCGTCGGCCGCGAGTGCTGCCGTCAAGGCGTTCCTCACAACGCGTGTCGGCGACGTAGGCATGCTGCTTGGCCTTGCGCTGCTGTGGAAGGCGACCGGTTCGCTCGATATTGCGACCGTGACTGGCGCGGCACCCGGATTGACCGCAGGGACGGTTACCATCGCGGCACTGCTGCTCTTCATGGGTGCCGCTGGCAAGTCTGCGCAGTTCCCGCTGCATATCTGGCTGCCCGACGCCATGGAAGGCCCAACGCCTGTCTCGGCGCTCATCCACGCCGCGACCATGGTCGCAGCCGGCGTGTTCCTCATCGCCCGCATGTGGCCGCTCTTCGAAGTCAGCGAGACCGCACGCGCGGTCGTGCTGTGGATAGGCACCTTCACCGCCCTGTTCGCCGCGACGATCGCGTGCGTGCAGAGCGACATCAAGAAGGTCCTGGCGTACTCCACGATCAGCCAGCTCGGCTTCATGTTCGCGGCGCTTGGCGCGGGCGCGTGGGGCGCTGCGATGTTCCATCTCGTGACGCACGCCGCGTTCAAAGCGCTCCTGTTCCTGGGCTCCGGCAGCGTCATCCATGGCACAGGGACGCAGGATATCCGCGAGATGGGCGGGCTTACACGCCGCATGCCCGTCACCACGATCACCTGGGTGGCTGGTGTGGCAGCGTTGGCTGGCATCCCGCCGCTTGCAGGCTTCTTCTCGAAGGACGCGGTTCTTGCAGGCGTGTTCCACGCTTCACCAGTCGCGGGCATCGTGCTCTTCGGCGCGAGCATGCTCACCGCATTCTATGCGTACCGCGTGACCCGCGTGGCGTTCTTCGGCGAGAGCCGTGCCGAGAACGCCGCACACGAGTCACCGCTCTCGATGACAGGACCGCTTGTCGTGCTTGCCGGTCTCGCGGTCGTTCTCGGCTTCTTCGGCGGATCGATCATGCACGCGCTTGGCCTTGAGGCCGAGGGACTCGAAGCTGCGGTCGCGGGTACCTCGGTGCTCGTCGCCGCGGCAGGGATTGTCGCAGGGATGCTGCTCTACGCCGGCGACTTCGCCCGCGCGGATGCGCTCCGCTCGCGCTTCCAGCGTGTGCACGACCTGGCGTTCGCCGGCTGGGGCATCGACGCCCTCGTGCGGCGAGTCATCGTCGCTCCCACGAGTGCCGTGGCCGACTGGGTGTATCGCAAGGTCGATCGCATCGTGATCGACGGCGGCGTTGAGGGCGCCGGGAAGCTGACACAGTCGTTTGGGAAGCTCGCATCTGGACTTCAGAGTGGCGAGACCGACGTGTACGCGTCGCTCGTAGCCGTAGGGTTCATCGTGCTGATGGGCATCGTGCTCTGGATAGGGAGGTGATCGGGCTATGACGCTCATGACGCTCATCGTTCTGCCGCTTGCTGGCGCCGTCATCGCCTGGATCGCCGGTCGACGTAGCGCTACGGCTCCGCGACTCATTGCGCTCGGGATAGCCGGCGCTGAGGCCGTCATGGCCGTGCTGGCACTTGTACAGACACTCCAATCGAGTGGGCGGGTGATCTCGGCATCGACCAAGGGCATGCTGCTCGTGCTCGATGGGCTCTCGCGCCCGCTGGTGCAGCTGAC
>CAZGNF010000082.1:0-9723 GCA_964527045.1 uncultured Coriobacteriaceae bacterium
AGTGGGAGCGTAATGAACCGGCCACCGTCGTCAGGCCACGTCTTGAGTATCGGCAGCATGCCGAGATCGACATCCTCGCCGCGAAGAACGACCTGCTGGCAGGGCGCCTTCTTGATCTCCTTGGGGCCGGCGCCGGCGAGGTCCTTAAGACCCATCAGAACGTCGAGCTTGCCCTTCATGGACGCCGGCATGTCGAGCGGGAGCTTGTCCATGACGCGCCGGGCTACCGCGTCGAGATCCTTCCACGAGCCCGCATCGGCATCGACGCCCATCGCCCAGGCCATCCGGTCGTATGTACCCATCAGATTGATGGCAACCGGCATCGAGTAGCGCCGACCCGTTTCGCGGTCAACGGGATTCTCAAACAGGAGTCCGGGGCCGAATGCCTTGCTCACACGATCGGTCACCTCGCCGATCTCAAGAACTGGATCGAGCTCGGCGGTGACACGCCTCAACTGGCCCTTGGCCTCGAGCAGTGCGATGAACTCACGAAGATCCTTGACCGCCATCGGTCCTCCCTAGCTCAGCCCGAGGACAATCTCGAGCGACTCAAAGTCCGGAATGGGGACAGGACCGACTGGCAGGGGTATCCTGCCGCTTCGGTCGACAAGCACCGGCATCATGCCCACAGCCCGAGCTCCGAGTATGTCCGAGTAGTGATGATCCCCCACGTGCGCGGCCTCTTCCGGGGCGACTTCAAGCCTCTCACACGCCAGCTCGAAAATGCGAGGATCGGGTTTGCGCAACCCGATGTCTGCGGAAGAGAGTACGACATCCACCCGCTCCCGAATACCAAGTGCGTCGAGAAGTCCGACAAGCCGACCATCCCAGTTCGAGATGATGCCCAGACGCATCCCGCGAGCACGTAGGCGATCGAGTGCCGGTAGAACGTCGGCGTAAGCGGACCATCGCTCGGGCTTGCCGAACTCATCGTAGACGCGACGCGCCAGCCGGGCAGCATCTTCTTCGATGCCAAGACGTCGACACATGAGCGAGTACATCCCGACCCACACCGATGATGTCTCCTCCTCATCGGTCCAGAAGGTGTCATCGGCGCGATAGCGGTCCTCGTAGTACGCATCGACGAGCGGCATCAGCGCATCGATTGCCGAGAGGTCATGAATGTGTCCAGCCTCGGCGAGCACCTGACGGCAGACCTCTGAAACGCTCGGGAAGGGCGCTAGAAGCGTGTTTCCGACATCAAAGAAGACCGCTTTGAGGGTCATCTGTCGAGGAACGTCACCACGTCGTGCTTGCGGTCATGGACCAGCGGCGCCTCATCAGGGTGACCGACGATCAGGATACTCGCGAGCATGCGACCTGCGGGAACCCGAAAGGCTTCGGTAAGCCGATCGAAGATCCAGCGCGGTGCCGAGATATTGCAGGAACCGAGACCGATATCAAGGGCCGCGAGCATGAAATTCTCGATGGCGGCGCCCACGGCGATGAGGGCGTTCGTGTTCTCGGCAGAATCCTCGAAGACGGGCGTCGACACCCCGATGATCACGGGTGCCCTGCCCATGTCTTCGTAGAACCGCGCGGCACGTTCGACTCCTTCAACGCCGAGCACCTCGATGTACTCCTGAAGGTACTGGGTGGTGAGCCCCATGATCTCGCCGACTTCGGCGCGTGCTGCCCCAGTAGCCACGTGAAAGTGCCAGGGTTGACTGTTCATGGCCGAAGGAGCGAGGGCTGCAGCGTCGCAGAGCATCATGATCTCGTCGTCACTCACCGGCTGATCTTTGAAGAGCCGCGTGGAATGGCGGCTGCGCAGCGAGTCAAGCAACTCCATCAAAGCACCTCCATAGAGAACCAACAGGGCCGCCGGGGGATGGACACGCCGGTGTCCGGTCCCTAACAGCATACTAGTTCCCATGAGGTCGCGCACGTCAATTAGCGCGAGTTATCCTGGTTTCGGAGATACGTGCTTCACAAGGGTCACCACGGTTCCCCCATCGGTGCACGATTCGAATTCGACGCGGTCCATCAGCGCGCGCATGAACATGACACCGCGGCCGGAGGATGCATAGAGATCATCATTCGGGATGGAACATCCGTCGAAACCGTTTCCGGAGTCAGACACGCGGATCATCACCCTGTCGGTGTAGGCACTCACCTCGATTGACACCTGATCCGCATCTCCCCCCGGAGAGCCGTGGCGGATCGCATTCGCCAGCGCCTCACCCACTGCGACACGTATGTCAAACACCCCTGCATCAGCTATCGCAAGCGGCTCCAGAACGTCACAGACCATCCCGCGCGCGGCGGCCAATGTATCCGCCGTTGCAGGCAGCACCATTCGTTCCACCCACAGGGGGGGTATGGCATCATCGATGCGCTCAAGGCCCGACAGCGCCGAGGTCACGTCTTCGGCCGCAGCGATCGTTGGTGCCGCGCCGACAAGACCCGAGAGCTCGAGAACCCGTCCGACGTTCGTGTTCGCCCCCGCCAGAATGAGCTTGCCGCCACGCGGCTCCAGCTCCCTGTCCAGCCAGACCAGGAGACTGAAGGTCGAACTATCCGCGTATGCAACGTTTGTCATGTCGAGAACGACGTTCACGCATCCGCCGGCGAGCGCGTCCGATATCCGACGTCTCACGCGCGGAACGGTCCCCAGGTCGAGTTCTCCGGTCATCCGCACCACGCAAACGCGTGCGTCAAAGTGTTGCTCCAGGTCGATTTCCAAGACCAGCTCCTCAAGGTTCAGTTGGAACGGCTCGCAGATGGTGTACCCGACCTCATGCGGGCGTAACGTCAACCGGGGTATCCTCGCGAACGGGGTGGAGAAGAACCGCAAGAATCGCGGCGTCATCCCGCAGGTCGCCATGTGAGAAGCGCTGAACAAGCGCTAGCATCCTTTGCGTCACAACTGCAGCAGTCCCGCCCTGCCTGAGCGCCCTCCGGACTCTTCCCTCGCCGAAGAATCGTCCTCGGTTCCGCGCTTCGGTCACGCCGTCGGTGTACAGCAGCACGGTTCCCCCCGACTCCACAACAATGCTGGAGTCGCTGAACGCAGCATCTCGTATCGCGCCAAGAAGCGCGCCGGTCGTGCCGAGCCGAACGATTTCACCGGTGCTTGGCTGCAGCAGCATGGCAGGAGGATGGCCACCGTTGGCCCATACCAGATGGCCGCTCTCTATCTCCAGCATGCCGAGCCACAGCGTCACGATATCCGATGGGTCCCCTGCAGTCACGAGCGCGGCGTTCAACTCGGCGAGGATCTCCGAGGGGCGCGCGCCCGCGGCAATCATCCCCCTGATCGAGTACTTGATCATCGAGGTCTTGGTGGCCGCCTCGACTCCCTTGCCGCAGACGTCGCCGATTGCAATAACCACGCGCCCGTCAGGGGCGAGGAACAGGTCGTAATAGTCGCCACCGATCTCGACCTCTGAGCCGGCAGGAACGTACACACTCGCCGACTCGATTCCGTCGACAACGGGCAACCGCGTGGGCAGAATACTGTGCTGCAGAACCGTTGCCACGTGGTGTTCGCGACTGAACATGTCCGCGTTGTCTATGGCCAACGCGGCCTGCGTCGCGAATGTTCGAAGCAACTCGATGTCCGCCACGGTGAACGCGCTCTTGCTCCGGGCGAATACAGCCAGCACACCGATGGAGCGCCCTCGCGCCAACAACGGCACGAGCACCGCCGATCCGAGCTGCTGCCCGGCGGCGATGCGCGAGAGCGGCGAGTCCGAATCGGTGAGATCCGGCACACTCACGGGTTCTCGCTTCTGGAAGACCTCGCCGGGCAAATCCTCCCCCGCCCGGAACTCCATCCTCAACATCTCGGGATTGAGAATGCCTCTCGCCATCGGAACGATCATGAGCGACCGGTCCGTGTCGAGCGTCATGAGCATCACTGCATCGGCCGAAAGGATCTTCTGCACGACGTCGAGTACCCGGTTGAGCACAACCTTGCTCTGGAGCGAGGAGCTCACGGCCTGGGATATCCGGAAGATCGTTTCGAGGTTGTCGGCGCGGGTACGCGCTTCGTCGAACAATCGCGCATTGTCCAAAGCAAGCGCGACTTGCTGGCCGATCGCCGAGCCGAGTTCGATGCCATGCCGGTCGAGCGCAAACGTGCGTGCCGACCAACCCATTACCAACAAGCCTGCCAGCTCACCGTGAATCGACACTGGCGTTATGACAGCTGACTGCACTCCAAGCATCGTCAGCAGCGCCCGAACGTCGTCGTCAGCGTCATCAGAGGAGAATGCCACCGGAAGTGCGTGTGCCGGGAGGCCATCTGCCGCCCGAAGCTTCCGCACGAGCGAGAAGCACGCACGCGATGCCTCCTCGGCATCACCAGGGGAAACCGCTGGGCCATCGAGGAAGACCCACGACTTGTCCGCGCCGAGCAGGTCGGCCTCGATTGAGGCTATGGATGCCATCGAATCCGTCAACGCAGCCGAGCTGCTCATGATCTCAGCGACCCTCTGCAGCGCCTCGGCATCCCTGCGCGACCGGCGTTCGTCTTCGAAGAGCCTCGCATTATCAAGTGCGACGGAGGCCTGTGCTGCAAACGAGCGTGCGACTTCGATCTCGGCATCGCTGAAGGACTGCCGGGTGTCGCATACGATCGCGACGATACCGAGAATCACTCGCCCCTTCGCAAGCGGAACCGCCAGAGCACATGTGTCTGTCGCTCTGGGACGATGCAGCCGAATCAGCGGGTCGCCGCTGCCATCACCGGAGAACCGCTCCAGGTCGCCCGAGTCAATCGCGCGAGCCAGCCACGCCGACTCGGTCGCGGAAATGCGCACTCCAGATGCACCAGCGACCGAACCGGACGCGCGCGCCAGCCGAAGCGTGACCCCGTCATCCTCGAGCAGCAAGATATCGACGTCTCGCGCACCAAGAATGTGCGAGAGCGATACCAGAATCCGGTCGAGCACCTCATCGATATCGGACGCACTCGCGAGCAATTGGCTGATGTCGTGCATGCCGTTGAGTCGCAGGGCAACCGAGTTGAAGGAATCGATCAACCTGCCTATCTCATCGTTGCGGGTCACCGGAAGGGGTTCAAGCAGCGCGCCTGACGCGGCCGCGCGTGCACGCTCATCCAGCAGGCGAAGCGGCCTTGCAAGGAACGTGACTGAGACCAACGCCAGCAGCATGGCGAGGGATGACGACGCGCCCCAGGCGAGCACAGCAGGCCGGAGCGCTTGCCACGTCTCCGATGCGACAACGCTCTCGCGCTCGGCAACCAGGACACGCCAGTCAAGCCCCGGCAGCCCGGGCATCGCAGCGAAAACCCCGGTGAACCGTTGGCCCTCAGCTGAGGTGATGAGAACCGAGCCAAGCGATTCATCGTCAGTCGTTGGCTCGAAGGTGATGCTCGAGTCCAGGTATGCTTGCGGATCGCCGGCGGTGAACACGCTGTTGCTCTTGGCATCAGCTATGAGCGCAGTCGGGCGCTTCTCGGAGAAGCTGACCTGCTTGAGCGCATCGTCGATGAACCCGGTGCGCGCAACACCGACCAGCACAGCGTCGTGCCCATCCTCACGTCGCGTCGGCACCACGACCCACAAAGACCCGGGCGCCTCATCCGATGCACCCAGCCAGAGGTACGCTACTCCCTGCGTGAAGTCAGCCGACCGGATGAGTTCGTCCGGAGGGAGTTGGCTGTCGGCCGGATAGGCAATGCGAGAGGTACCATCGAGGTCGACCAGCGCCACGCCCCGCAGATACTCGGCGTTATCGACGAAGGCACTCGCAAGCGCCTTCCCTACAGTGCGCTCATCAACGCTTCTGATCACACCTCTGTCAGCAAGCGTCCGCAAGACGCGAAACGACGCAAGCAGTCGGGAGGAGACGTCGCGAACCACAAGGTCGCTCTGTGCGCGCTGACGAGCAGTCTCCTCGCGCAGTGCCATCGAATAGACGCCACGCGCAAGGGCGCTCGCAAGGATCAGCGTCGTTAGCGCGACGAGCACCGCCACCAACAGCGTGTATCTGTTCGCGAGACTCCGCTTGATCGGCCAGGGACCCGACATCGCCTACCGCCTGCCTGTTCGCGTGGGTCAATCCTATCGTCAAGCGGCACTACGCACCAGTCAGACCCGCGTCACCCGAGCCGTGAGAGGAACGGGAGGGCCTTGATGATGATCGCGGACAATCGACCAAGCTGCCCTGTTGCGATCAGCACACCCATCACGATGAGAACGGCGCCAGCGCCCCTGGAGAGTGCCAACGAATGGCGATTGAACCAACGAAGCGTCCCGGTCAGCTTCCCGAAGAAGGCAGCCGTCAGAAGGAACGGCGTCGCCAATCCCAATGAGTAGACCGCGAGCATCATGGCGGCCTGGACGACATCTCCGGTCTGCGCGGCCATGCCGAGGATCACCGCGAGAATGGGCCCCACGCACGGCGTCCACCCGAACCCGAACGCCAGGCCCATCACGAACGCCGCTCCTCGACCGAAGCGCTTCGACTTTGACAACTCGAAGCGAGCCTCTCCGTAGAGCCATGGCAGTTTGATGATGCCGAGCAGGAAGACGCCGACCAGCACGATGATGATGCCGGCCACTACGTTGATGGCACTTGTGTACTGGCTCATGAACGGTCGAAGCACGGCGCTCGCGAACCCTGTTGCCGCACCAAGCAGGATGAAGACGACCGAGAATCCCAGCGTGAACAGTCCCGCGGGCACGAGGATCCGCCTGACGCCCGACTCACCGTTCTTCAGGTCACCCGCGCTGAGTCCCGTCATGAAGGAGAGATAGCCCGGAATCAACGGCAGAACGCACGGCGACAAGAACGACAACAGCCCGCCAAGAAACGCGCTCAGGTAGCTCACAGTGACATCCGGCACAGCATGTCCAATCCATCAGAGCCGCTCTCACAAACCCGCCCACGAAAGAGACCGCTCTATGCGGTCTCCTGTCTCGTAGCTCTATTATACCCCCAGGGGGTATTTCTCGTCCAATCGACGACTTAGCCGGCAACCTCCGCGCCATAGCCCGCTGCGACTATCTCCGCGATGATCGCCTCCGGGGTGAGCTTCGCCGGGTCGTACGTGACGACGGTCATGCCTGTGGCGTTGTCGACCTCCACCGAAGTGACACCTGCCAGATCGCTCACCGTAAGCTGGATGAGCATCGCGCACGAGTGGCAGTGCATGCCTGTTGTGACGAAACTGGTGGTTACGGACTCAGCCATGATCAGGCCTCCTAGTCGTGGGAACGCCTACTTGCTTTGCGAGGGGGCGATTCGGGCAGAATAGCGCGCATCGAGCATCTCACCGCAGTAAGGGCACATGCGCCACTGCCCGAGCACCGACCGGCCGCACTCGGGACATTCGGCGAGAGGCGTGGACTCGGTGTCGTCGGGAGTCCGCGGAGTCTGGCTCAAGAGCACCCATGCGAGGCCGCCGATGATCGAGGCAGCGAACAGGGGCGCGAGCCAACCGAACTCGGCGGCACCAGTGCAGGTGAAGCCGGCCTCGGCATTGACGATCAGCACCAGCCCGGCGACAAGCGCGATAACGGCAATGATGCCTGTCACCGCGATGATCGTGCTCCGGTTCCGCTGCTGCATGCCCTCACCTTGCGACGGTTGTTTCGCGACCCGTTAATGTTGCAAGCGTCGTGCCAAAGGCTGACAGGCTGCGGTGAGTGGCACTACAGACCGAACTTCTCCATCCGCGCCTCTAGCGTCTTGGTCGTCAAGCCCAGCAGCTTCGCCGCTTTTGGAGTCGTACCGCCGGTACGTTCCAAGGCCTGCTTCAAGAACTCGAGCTCGACCTCTTCAAGGTCCACACCGCTTTCTGGCAAAACGAAACACCGCTCGCCTGTCGAGCACATCGAGACGCCTGAGCGGACTTCGGCGGGCAGATCATCAACGCCGATCTCGTCGTTGCGCGACAGGATCGCGATCCGTTCGATGGTGTTCTCAAGTTCACGAACGTTGCCGGGCCACTGGTACGCTACCAGCAGATTCATCGCATCGGCCGAGATGTGCTTCGAACCAGCCTTCTGCTTCTCCAGGAAGTGCGCGACCAAAAGCGGAATCTCGCTGGGACGCTGACGCAGTGGCGGTAGCGTGATTGGGACCACGTTCAAGCGATAGTACAGGTCCTCTCGAAACACCCCGTCCGCGATCAGTTGCTGCAGATCCCGGTTGGTTGCCGCAACAACTCGTACATCGACCTCGATCGACCGCGTCCCCCCGAGGCGTTCGAACGTTCGCTCCTGCATCACCCGCAGCAGCTTAACCTGGACACCGGGGCTGATATCGCCGATCTCGTCGAGGAAGAGCGTCCCCCCGTTGGCCAGCTCGAATCGACCAGGCTTCGCCTGCATCGCTCCGGTGAAGGCGCCCTTCTCGTAGCCGAACAGCTCGCTCTCCAGTAGTGTTTCCGGCAGAGCTCCTGCGCTCACCGAGACAAACGGCTTGCTCGCTCGATTGGAAAGCGTGTGCAGTGCGCGTGCAACAAGCTCCTTGCCGGTACCCGACTCGCCGTAGATCATCACCGTGGCGCTCGTTGGCGCCACCTTCCGAGTCGTCTCCAGGATGCTCATCATGGCGGGATCCGCCGCGACGATACCTGACACGTCATAGTCCCGGTCGAGCTCCTCGCGCAGACGAGTGACCTCGGCTGCGAGGTCACTGACCTTGAGCGCCTTCTCGATACTGAGCTTGAGCTCCTCGAGGTCGAAGGGCTTGGTCAGGTACTCACTCGCACCGGCCTTCATGGCCCCGACCGCACTCGCGACATTCCCGTGAGCGGTAAGCATGATGATCGGAAAGGTATGTCCCTTGGCCCTAAGTCGACGGAGTACTTCCATGCCGTCAGGCGCGGGCATCTTGTGATCGAGCACCATAAGGTCCGGCGGCTGCTCACTTATGGCCGCGAGGACCTCCTTGCCGTCCGCTGCCTCGATGATCTCGTAACCCTCGGCACTCAACGCCTGGCCAAGCACCCATCGCATGTTCTTCTCGTCATCGGCGATCAACACGCGCCGTTTCATCGGTCCTCCTCGCCTGTCTGGAACACTGGGAGCGAAACCGTAAAGGTCGTACCCTGCCCCGGTGCGCTTGCAACCTCGATGTGACCATCATGCTCATCGAGAATCCGGTGCACGATAGTCAAGCCAAGCCCGGTCCCCGCGTCACGTGTCGAGTAGAAGGGGTCGAACACCTTCTTGAGATCCGAGGCCGGAATGCCGGGCCCGTTGTCTGAGACCTGCACGGACAGGAACCCCTCCTCGCTCCTCCCCTTCACCACAATGTGACCGCCAGCCGGATCCATAGCCTGCACAGCATTCGAGATGAGGTTCACAAACACCTGCTTCAGTTGATCCGGGTCGGCCATCACCTTCGGAAGCGTACTCACATCCTGTGCGGAGATCGTGACCTTCGACTGGCCGGCGAACCGACGCGTGAACAGCACGACATCCTCGATCACATCGCCGATATCCGTGAGTCGCAGGTACGGCTTCGATGGGCGCCCGAAGTCCAGCAGCGCCTTGATGACGCGGTCTAGACGATCGATCTCCTGCTTGATGACGCTCGTAGCCTCAAGCACCCGCTCGCGATCGCACCCGGATTCCTCGACAAGCTGAACCGACGCGCGGATGATGCCAAGCGGGTTTCGCACCTCATGTGCGACGCCGGCGGTCAGCTCGCCCATAGCGGCAAGCCGGTCGGCCCGGATGAGCTGATCCGTGAGCGCCTTCACCTCGGATACATCCTCGACCGTCACGACTGCGCCAAGGA
>CAZGNF010000083.1:0-6382 GCA_964527045.1 uncultured Coriobacteriaceae bacterium
CAGCGGATTGAAAATCCGCGTGTCGGCGGTTCAAGTCCGTCTCTGGCCACCACAAGCACCCTCGGAAGCCTCGCCCAGCCGGCGGGGCTTTCTTGCGCTGTTGATTGCGCGCGTGCGGCTAGGACGCGGCTACGGTGTGCGGCTCTTGAGCACGAAATGGCGGGTATCTTCATCGAGGAGTACCATGAGTTAGGTTTGTTCACGGAGATTCGCACGTGCCAAAGCCTCTGACTTAGTGCGAGGCTTCCCGTCTGCGCCAGGCGGTACCGATGCGCGACACGGTTCATACCGAGATCAGCACGGCCGCGCGGGCACAGGTTCCGTCTCCGCCTCCTGCGCAGTTCGCCGATGCCGCGACCACGCTTCTCGGCTGTCATAGCACCGCCGAGGTCTACCATGTCATCGGTGATTTCATGACCGACGTGTGCCCGGCTTCGATCGTCATCGTCAATGAGATCACGCCCGAGATGACTCATTTCATCACCCGAGGCCTCTTCGGGCTGGAGGACTCGATCTTCGCAAAAGCGGCCAGAATCGTTGACTTCCAGATCATCGACAAGCGCTCGGTGATCGTCCCCAAGTACCGGGACCTGATGCTCGGGAGCACGCTCTCGAAGATCGAAGGCGGCTTTGCCGAGTTCGCCTCAAGTGAGGTGTCTCCGGCCATCGGAGGGCTCGCGGCCAAACTCGCCGGGATTCGCGAGGTCTACACGATCGGGATCGTCGACGGTGACTCCATTCTTGGCAACATCCATGTCTGCACGAGGCAGCCAAACGCTGACGTGCCTGCGTCGGTGATTGAACGCTTCGTACTTCACGTTCATGCTGCGCTCGCGCGGCTTGCCACCACCCGGGACCTCGAGGAGAGCAACGAGCGTTTCCAGCAGGCGGTTCGCACGACGATGGATGGATTCTGGTCTTACGGCGAGGACGACCGACTTCTTGACGTCAACGAGGCGTACTGCCGGATGAGCGGGTATCGACGTCAGCAGCTCATCGGGATGCACCTCTCCGACCTTGAGGTGGCGGAGACTCCCGAACAGATCGACGCACACAACCGCCGAATCATGGCGCGAGGGCAGGATCGCTACGTGTCTCAACACCGTCGATCCGATGGCTCGTTCTACGACGTCGAGGTGAGTGTCTCGTACCTGCCGGGCGAGGGCGGTCGCTTCTCGGGCTTCATACGGGATATCACCGAGCGTAAGCAGGCCGAGGAACGGATTCTGCGCCTCAACCTGGAGCTTGAGGAACGCGTCAGGGCACGCACCCGGGAGCTGTCGACCGCGAACATCGAGCTCATGAACACCAACGCCGAACTTGAGCAGGCCACCCGCGCCAAGAGCAGCTTCCTTGCATCGATGAGCCACGAGCTGCGTACTCCCTTGAACTCGATCATCGGGTTCACCACGATCCTTCTCAAGGGACTTGCAGGACCCATCAACGACGAGCAGAGAACGCAGCTCTCTATGGTCAGTGAATCGGGTGGCCATCTTCTCTCGTTGATCAATGACGTTCTTGATCTGTCCAAGATCGAGGCCGGGCGTGCTACGGCGTGCGTCGAAGATGTCGATCTCGAGGCGCTGATCGAGGCTGTTCGCGACATGGTGGACCCGTTGGCTGAGGCCAAGGGGCTGCAATTGGTGTTCACGAGTGGGTCAGAAGGCGAGTCCCTCAGGTCGGACCCACGCATACTGACTCAGATTCTCATCAATCTCGTGGGAAACGCCATCAAGTTCACGGATTCGGGGACGGTCTCTCTCACAGTGTCCGATGAAGGTGACGTGATGGCATTCGATGTCAGCGACACTGGTTACGGCATCGGTCCCTCCGACCTACCCCACATCATGGAGAGCTTCTACCAGGCAGAGTTGACCGACCGGGCCAAGAGCCCGGGCACAGGCCTCGGTCTCTCCATATCCTCGCAGCTGGCCGCGGTGTTGGGAGGCAGTCTCAGCGTCGAGAGCGAGCTGGGCGTCGGATCGACCTTCACGCTTACGATTCCGAAGCTCATGCCCCTCGCGGAATCCGGCTAGGCGGTTGTTGCATCTTCGTGGCGGGAGAGTCCCAGCGGGCCGCTCACATGGGTGGCCCGTTCCGTTTGCTGTTTGTTGGTCAAGCGGATGGTGTGTCCCGACGATACACATAAGAGGACACGCTAACGCACCGGGAGGTTGAGCGCTTGTCGACCGCACACGCAACCATAGGCACGCTCGATCGGGCGGCCATCGCCCGGATGCTCTCTCGTATCGACCACCTTGCACCTCGCGATCTTGCAGATGCCATCGTTTCGACCGACTCCGCTGCATATCGCGACAACCGCACGTACAAGCCGCATTCAGGCCGAGGGCGTGGAGCAGCGTCTCGCACCTAGGCGTGCGATGCACATGCCCGTTGCGGTCGCGCGAGCACATGCTCAAGAACAGAGCGCGGAAGCTCCCTTCACTGGCGTCACATCGCCCGCAGTTGCTACAGTGCAGGTCGACATGAACAAGCTGCTCCGATACATCGTCATCGCACTCCTGGTCGTCGTCGGCGTGATCGTGCTCGCCGTCTGCAGCGAAGGGGTCTGTTCCTCGTTCGCCGAGGTCTGTTGCGGCGGCGCGCGACGGTCGCAACCAGCGAGCGGTATTGGCGCGAGTGAAGTCCGCAACCCGGTCCCAGCAGTGCCTTCATGGATGCGACCTACTGACACCTTCGCCCTTGCGGGCAGCTCGCCGGTTCGGCGGTTGTCGGGCGGTGCCACGCTCGAGATGATGTCTCTCAGGATCTGATCCGATCCGGCGCGCGTTGCTGATTCGTCGGAATCCAGGTCAGGAGAACTCAATGCATCGTTCTGTACAGTACGGTCTCGCTGTCGCCACGCTTCTGCTTGCATCGATGCTTCCCGCCGATGCGTTCGCCGCATCTGCCGGTACGAGCACGCCGGGTGCAGATCCCTGGTCGTTCATCCTCGTCGTGTTGGTGCTCGTTGTCGTCGCTCTGCTTGTAGCAGTTGGCATCTTGCTGCTGCACACATGGGGCGATCGGCAGCAGGGTGCCGGTGCGGCCCCACCTGCACTCACGCCTGCAGAGTCGGCCGAGGAGTTGCCCGACGCTCTTGAAGTGCAGTCGGTATCCGCTCCGATGAACACCGGCAAGCGCAACGCCGCCACTGCAGCGATCGTCGTCGTAGTAGTGATCGCAGCAGCCATTGTTGCAGGCCAGACCACCAGGCCGAAGGTGACCGAGGATGCGATCGTCCGGACGTTCTCCACAGGGGACCCCTGCGTCACGGCGGTGATCCCACTTGCGGTGGACTCGTCTGCAGATGCACAGAAGACAGCGGACGCAGTGTTCTCGGCGTTGACTCCGATTCGGAGCCTCACGACTGGCACCTACGATATCAAGTCGGCCACGCTTGAGATCGGCTTCTGCGAATCCGAGACCTCCGAGGCCGCGATCCGAGAGGCTCTTGCAGCGACCGGCTTGCTCGGGGAGGACACGACTGTGAACGAGGTCTCTCCATAATCGAAACGGCCATTGGGGGCATCGGGTGCGTTGGTCTGCGCTCTGGCGACAGGCCGCCCGAATGGTCACAATGCAGGTGAGCGTACTCTTTATCCAAAGGAGCCACTGACGACGTGATCTCGCTCGATGTGAGGACAGTGTTCGCGAGTTCGATCATCTTGACGACGCTCTGCGTCCTCGTCACCGGTTCGCTGTGGAACAGGAACCGTGCGCGCTCACCTGAGATCGTGCTGTGGCTGCTCAACTCGATCATGCAGCTTGCGGCGCTCGTGCTCTTCGCTCTTCGCGGCGCCGTGCCGGACTTCCTGTCGGTGATCGTAGCCAATGCGATGCTCATCGGCGGTACGATGCTGCTCTACATTGGCTTGGAGCGCTATGTCGGGCGCCGCAGCCGCCAGTGGCACAATGGCGTCCTGCTTGTCGCGTATCTCGCGATACATGCGTACTTCACCTTCCTGCACCCAAGTCTGGCTGCCCGCAACGTGAACTCGTCGGTCGCGCTCATCCTCATCACATCGCAGTGCGCCTGGCTGCTGCTTCGTCGCGCTCCCCGGGAGATGAGGCTGTTCACCCGGGATCCAGGCATCGTGTTCGTGGCCCTCGTGGTGGTAAGCACCTTCAGGATTCCGTTCGACTTGACGACCGCAGGGCAGGACTTGCTGCAAGAGGGTCTTCCTGGCGCACTCGCGGTCATCCTCATGCACATGCTCTTCGTTGCACTCACGTTCTCGCTTCTGCTCATGGTGAACCGGCGTCTTGTCATGGCGCTCGAGCAGGACATCATCGAGCGCGAGCGCGCTCAAGAGGCGCTGCGCCTGAGCGAGGAGAAGTTCTCCATCGCGTTCGAGAACATCCCGGACGCCATCGTGCTGACCGCTGCCGATACCGGGCAGATCATCGAGGTGAACCAGGGGTTTGCGCGCGTCTCGGGACACACGAAGGCGGAGGCGAGAGGCACGAACACGCTCGCACTTGGCTTGTGGGTCGACCCGGTCCAACGCGCCGAGATGGTCGCCGCCGTTCGGCGAGACGGGCGCGTTACCGATTTTGCGGCGAAGTTCCGGAACAAGTCGGGCGAATCGCTCGATGCCCTAGTGTCGTCTCAGCTCATGATGGTCGATGGCGAAGCATGCATTCTCACGATGATTCGCGATGAGACCGAGCGTGTCCGTGCTCTTGCCGCGCTCGAGCTCTCGGAGATGAAGTTCGCAACGGCGTTTCGGACGTCACCCGACTCGGTCAACATCAACCGCCTTGTGGACGGCGCGTACATTGATGTCAACGAGGGATTCACCAGGCTCACGCAGTACACACCCGAGGACGTCGCAGGTAGGACCTCCCGCGACATCGAGATCTGGGTCGATCCGGGTGATCGCGATCGTCTGGTGAGGGGACTTCTGGCGGACGGTGTCGTGCACAATCTTGAGGCGCAGTACCGACGCAAAGATGGGAGCGTCACGACAGCGCTCATGTCGGCGCAGCTGATCGAGGTCGACGGCGAGAGCTGCATCCTCTCGGTCACGCGCGACATCTCGGATCGCAAGCGCACCGAGATCGAGCTCAAGAAGAGCGAGGAGCGGTTCCGGGTCCTTGCTGAGAACACAACCGACATCGCATGGGAGCAAGACGCCGAGATGCGAATGACGTACATCAGCGATGCAGACCGACGCCTACGGGGGTTCTCGCGGGACGAGGTCCTCGGGAGGGACTCCATGGAGCTCTTCACCCCGGAGGGACAAGCGACCATCCGTGAGGTCATGGCGCGTCGGCGCGAGGTCGAGTCAAGGGGCGAGGTTCGCCAGACCCTCTTCTTCCAGGCGCCTCAGGTCTGCAAGGACGGCGGCCAGGTGTGGGTGGAGGTCGCAACCACGCCGATCTATGACAACAAGGGCACCATCACCGGCTACACGGGCATCACCCGCGACATCAGCGCCCGGAAGCGCGCCGAGGACGAGATACTCCGCCTGAATGCGGAGCTTGAAGAGCGCGTGGAGCAGCGCACGCAGGAGCTGCAGGCGGCGCTTGAGGACGTCTCGCAAGCGAACGAAGTGCTCACTGAGATGAACCTCAGGCTTGAGCAGGCGACGAGTGCCAAGAGCGACTTCCTGGCGGCGATGAGTCACGAGCTGAGGACGCCGCTCAACTCCATCATCGGGTTCTCGGACCTGCTTGGCCGAGGGATGGTCGGTGATCTGAGCGAGGAGCAGGGTAAGCAGATCCAGATGATCAACACATCCGGCAAGTACCTGCTGGAGCTCGTGAACGAGGTCCTCGACCTGTCCGCGATCGAAGTCGGTCAGCTGCGCATCGAATCGCGGCCGCTCAGCGCCATTCATCTTTCGCGCGCCGTCGTCGATTCGCTGCAGCCGCTCGCACTCGAGCGCGGGCTGGAACTCACCTGGGATGTCGCGCTCGACGCAGACGCGCTGGAATCGGATCGCACGCGCCTGGAGCAGATCCTCTTCAATCTCCTCGGCAACGCGATCAAGTTCACCGACGCCGGTTCGGTGCAGCTGACCGTGAGCCGAGAAGGAAGCGACGTTCTGTTCGTCATCTCTGACACCGGTCGCGGTATCGCCGAGGATGAACTCGGACGTGTCTTCGAGGAGTTCTATCAGACGGAGCGTCGCGATATCGCGAAGACCGAGGGCACCGGGCTGGGCTTGACGGTCTCGCGCCGACTTGCCGAGATGCTCGGCGGGAGTATCGAGGTCGAGAGCGTCATCGGCCAGGGCTCGACGTTCACCGTCAGGCTTCCGGCTCGGCCAGAGCACGACGCCTGACCCGACCTGCTGCTATCATCGTAGGTCGCGGATGCCGAAACTACTTCTTGGACGCATTCGATACGGAGGCGGAGTGTCTCGCTACGCAC
>CAZGNF010000083.1:6392-9651 GCA_964527045.1 uncultured Coriobacteriaceae bacterium
CTACGCACGACATGCCATGACAGGCATTGTGGCGACGGTTCTTCTCGTCGCGCTCCTCGCCGCGCCGTCGCTCGCCTTTGCGGCACCCTCGGCCATCGACGCCAAGCAGGCCGAGAAGGACGCCGCGATCGCGGATGCCGACGCCCTTCAGAAGCAGCTTGCGGCGCAGATCACGGCCTACATCGACATCGCGAAGCGTCTGGAAGTCGCCCGCGCCGAAGTCACCGAAGCCGGTTTGCGCGTCATAGAATCCGAAGCCGACCTTGAGCGCTCTAAGGCATCGCTCGAGCAGCGCATCGGGCAGATCTACCGGGGAAGCTCGGTCGATGCGCTAGAGATGCTGTTCACCGCTTCGTCGGTACAAAACCTGCTCGACCGGATGAACTACCTTGTGATCATCGGCCGTTACGACAACCGGCTGGTGGAGGAGATGCGCATCGCCAAACAGCAGGCGGCGTGGGAGCAGCAGGCACTGGAGGAGCGCGCTTCGCGGCTCACCGACATGCAGGCCGACGCGGACGCCCAGCGCGTGCAGATCGAGGCCGCCATCGACGAGCAGCAGGCGAAGATCGCCGCGCTCGACGCCGACATCGCCGAGCTCGTTCGTGCGAGCATGACGCTCGTGCCCGACGGGGACTTCTCGCCGAACACCGTCATCAGCGATGCGAACTTCCGTGATGTCGAGTCGATGTCCGAGGAAGACGTGCAGCAGTTCCTCGAAGCGCAATCAGGCACGCTCGCCAGATACTCGGCACCCGATCATGCGGGCGTACGCAAGAGCGCAGCGGCGATGATCGTCGACGCTGCCAGGCAGTGGCGCATCTCGCCGAAGGTGATTCTCGCGACACTGCAGAAGGAGCAGTCCCTCCTCGCGGATGCCACGCCGTCCCAGAACGCGCTTGACTGGGCCATGGGCTGCGGCAAGGCCGACACGCACACGGACTACAAGTATCAGGGTTTCGGCAATCAGATCTGGTGGGGCGCCCAGGTGCTCGACAAGAACACCGCTCCCTGGCACGCCGGCATCGAGATGAGCATCGATGGCACGGCGGTCTTTCCCAGCAATGCCTCGACGTACTCGCTCTTCAAGTACACGCCGCACCTGCGAGGCACGACATCGTTCTGGATGCTCTACTGGCGCTACTTCGGTGACCCGCTCGGCTAGTGGGTCGAGTCACATTGTGAGGCAGGCTGTCGTTGTACACTTGAGACAGCCGAAAGGGGAGGTCGCATGCCGAGGGCGCTTGTTGTCGACGATGAGGCCAATATCCGAGAACTCGTGAGCGTGTACCTCTCCGCCTCAGGGTTCACAGTCGAACAAGCCGGTGACGGTCCCGAGGGGCTGCGGCTCGCAGAGTCCGGCGAGTTCGACATCGTCATCCTCGATATCATGCTGCCGGGCATGGATGGCTCCGCGGTGTGCCGTCGACTCCGGGAGACGTCGAGCATCCCGGTCATCATGCTTACGGCTCGCGACACGGACCTCGACAAGGTCGCGATGCTGGAGAGCGGCGCGGATGATTACCTCACCAAGCCTTTCAGTCCGCCTGAGCTTGTGGCGCGGGCGCGCGCGGTGCTGCGACGTGTCTCGACACCCACGCAGCCGTCGAGGACGATGAGCATCGGCGGTCTCTCACTCGACCCCGCGAGGCGTGAGGTCACTGTCGACGGTGTCTTGGTCGAGCTCACGGCCAAGGAGTTCGATGTGCTCGAGGTCATGATGCGCGATGCGGGGGTGGTCTTCAGCCGCGATCGGCTTCTCGAGTCCGCGTGGGGGTTCAGCGACTATGTTGACGCTCGGGGCATCGACGTCCACATCAAGCACATTCGCGAGAAGCTTGGCGACGACGCCGGCTCGCCTCGCTTCGTCGAGACGGTTCGCGGCGTCGGCTATCGCGTTCGCCGGGACGCGCAGTGACACCCAAGGCCGATCCTGCGCGTCGCGGGTCGCTTGTTCGCAGCACGCGCCTCGCATTCGTCGCCGTAGCGGCCGCCTCGGCGCTTGTGGTGTTCTGGGTGTTCTACGTGGCCTGGACTCAGTACACCGTTTCTCTTCGCACGACCGAGCTCTCGCGCCAGACCGTGGCGCTTGCGGGGGGACTCTCGGCCGGAGGACCGCTCACACAGGGCGCGTCCACTCCTGACGGCGTGCGGCAACAGCTCTTTCGCGTTCAGGCGAGCCTGATCGGCGCCCGACTGCTCGTGACGGACGAAGCGGGCGCCGTGCAGGTATCGAGCGCGGTGACCACCCAGGGCCCAACCGGCGTTGGTATCGACTCGCTCGGCAAGGCCGATGCCCGAGGGGTGCGCACCGCTGTACGGACGTTGACCGGTGCCGGGCGGGTCCTCGTCGTCGCAGCCCCTATCGAAGGGTATCCCGGCTGGCTCGTCGCCCTGCAGCCGGTTAGCGAGATCGCAGCGGCCAATAGCTGGGTCGTGCTGCTGCTGCTCGGCAGCGCCACGGCCGCGGTGCTTGTCGCGTGGGTCGCGGGCTCGTATCTTGCTCATCGGCTGACCGCGCCGGTATTGCGCCTGCGGCGTGGCGCCGAAGCCGTGACAGCGGGCGAGTGGGGCCATCAGGTGCCGGTTGAGGGCGATGACGAGATCGCGTCGCTTGCCGAGTCGTTCAACGCGATGTCCGCGCGGGTTGCAGACGCGTATGCGGCACAGAAACACTTCGTCGGCGATGTCTCGCATGAACTGCGCACGCCGATCACATCCATCCAGGGCTTCGCCGGCGCCCTGCTCGACGGGACCGTCGAAGACGAAGCGACGTCGCGACGGTTCATCGGCGTCATCAAACAGGAAGCCCAGCGGCTCGGAGACCTGACGGCCACGCTGTTAGCGCTGGCTGACCTCGATGCTGGCCGGGTCGAGATCGCCCACAAGCCGGTCGACGCGGCCGCACTGGCTGAATCGCTTCGCGCTCGGCACGAGGGCGAAGGCGCGTCGGCGGGGCTTGCGGTGCGCGTCGATGAGCTGGCACCCAACGGTGCACGACCGCTCGGCGACGAGGCCCGAGTGTTGCAGGTCGCCTCGGCGCTTACAACGAATGCGCTCCGGTACACCCCGGCGGGCGGCGAGGTCATGATCTCCGCCGAGGCTGACCGCACGTCGTGGCGTCTGCTCATCGATGACTCCGGGCCTGGCATCTCTCCGGATGACCGCGCACGCATCTTCGAGCGCTTCGTGCGTTTGGATCCGTCTCGCGCCGCTACCGGTGGCGGTTCGGGGCTTGGCCTGTCTATCTGCTACCGGC
>CAZGNF010000084.1:0-9597 GCA_964527045.1 uncultured Coriobacteriaceae bacterium
GACATATGCGTGCTCATGGCGAGCGGAGCGGCGGGCGGCGATACGATCGACCCCGGCGATCCAGGCTTCGCGGCCGTGGCGCACGCGATCGAGCACGTATGCGGCGAGCTCGCGCGCATGGTCGTACGCGATGGCGAGGGCGCCACGAAGCTCATCTCGGTCATCGTGAACGGCGCTAAGACCGAGCATGATGCCGAGGCAGCAGCGTTCGCGATCGCGAACTCGCCGCTCGTGAAGACAGCCATCTTCGGCGCCGATGCCAATTGGGGCCGGGTCGCTATGGCGATCGGGAAGTCCGCCGCGACGGTGGACCCCGCGCTCGTGCGCATCACGTTCGCAGGGATCCTCACGTGCGAAGGAGGCACAGCGGTGCCGTTCAGCGAAGATGACGCGGCCGCCGCGCTCGCCGAGGACGCTGTCGACATCGTCGTCGACCTCGGACTGGGTGATGCGACTGCGACCGTGTGGACGTGCGACCTGAGCTACGACTACGTCCGGATCAATGGGGAGTACCGGTCATGAGAAGTGACGTGATGCAGCACCTGCTCGCCAAGGCGACCACGCTTACCGAGGCGCTCCCGTGGATCAAGCGCACCTGGGGTCGCGTTGTCGTCATCAAGTACGGCGGCTCGGCCATGACCGACCCGGCGCTCCGGGCCAGCGTGGCCGAGGATATCGTCCTCATGAAGCTCGTCGGCGTGAATCCGGTCATCGTGCACGGGGGCGGCCCCGACATCACCGCATACATGGAGCGCCTTGGCATGCCTGTCGAGTTCTGGCAGGGTTTGCGCGTGACCGATGACGCTGCGATGGAAATCGTGAAGATGGTGCTCGTCGGCAAGAACAACAAAGAACTCGTCTCGGAGATCAACACGCACGGCCGGCTCGCCGTGGGGATCTCCGGCGATGATGCGAAGCTCATCAGCGCGAAGCAGATGGATCCGCGGCTCGGGCGCGTCGGCGAGGTCACCAACATCGACACGACCGTGGTGACGAACCTCATCGAGGACGGATTCATTCCGGTCATCGCCTCGGTCGGCTCCGGCGATGACGGCGGCTCGTACAACATCAACGCCGATCTCGTGGCCGGTGCGCTCGCGACCGCGCTCCATGCCGAGAAGGTCATCTTCCTCACTGATGTTGACGGTCTGTACGCGGACTTCGCGGACAAGGACTCGCTCATAAGCGCACTTGCGCTGGCCGAGGCGGAGGACCTGATCGCGAACGATAAGCTAGCGACGGGTATGCTGCCGAAGGTTGCCGCGTGCATCTCGGCACTGAACGGCGGCGTCGAGCGTGCACACATCCTGAACGGGACGATCGCGCACTCGATCCTGCTCGAGGTCTTCACCGATGCCGGCGTGGGCACGATGATCACGCACGAGGGTAGTCTCGGACTTGCTGATGACGACACGTACATCGCATACGAAGGCGAGGTGACGCTCTAGTGGGCGCCCTCTACGATGCTACCGTCGCGCTCGACGCCCGTTTCCACATGCCGACGTACGCGCGCAAGCCGGTGATGTTCGTGCGAGGAGACGGCATGCGTCTCTACGACGACGAAGGGCATGAGTACCTCGATTTCTCCTCGGGGATCGGCGTCGTCAATCTCGGGCACGCTCATCCCGCCGTGGCGGCCGCTGTGTGTGAGCAGATGCAGTCGCTCGTGCATGTGAGCAACCTGTTCTACGTGCCGCAGCGCGACGAGCTTGCGGAGCAGCTCGTCGGCCTCTTCGGCGGCGGGGCGAAGGTCTTCTTCGCCAACTCCGGTGCCGAGGCCAACGAGGGCGCGATCAAGCTTGCCAGGCGCTGGGGCAAGACTCACGGCGGCGAGAACTGCACGCGGATCATCTCGGCAGAGCGCTCCTTCCACGGACGCACGCTCGCGACGCTTGCGGCCACCGGACAGGCCTCGAAACAAGAAGCGTTCGAGCCGCTCCCGGCCGGATTCACACACGTACCGCTTAACGACTTCGACGCGCTCTTCGCCGAGATGGACGAGACCGTGTGCGCCGTGCTCCTCGAACCCGTTCAGGGAGAGGGCGGCGTCTTTCCGTGCGACCCCGCGTACCTCGCAGCAGTGCGCGCACTCTGCGACGAGCGGGGGGCGCTCCTGATTCTTGATGAGGTGCAGACAGGGTTCTTCCGGACCGGAACTGCGTTCGCGTGGCAAGGCTACGGTGTGCGCCCGGACGTCATGACACTCGCCAAAGGCATGGCGAATGGCCTGCCGATCGGCGCTGTGATGGCGATCGACGCCGTTGCAGAGGCGTTTCGGCCTGGAGATCACGGCTCCACGTTTGGCGGAGGACCCGTTGTCTGTGCTGCGGCGCTCGCCACAATCGGCGCCTTGGAGAATGAACGGCTTGGCGACAACGCGCTTGCGGTCGGTGAGTACCTGCGTGCGCAGCTCACTGCACTCGGCACTGCGACCGGCGCGATCACGGACGTGCGGGGGCGCGGACTCATGGTGGGCATCACGCTCGCACATCCGGTTGCGGCCACGGTTGCGGCCACCGCCCTTGCCAACCGCGTCGTTGTGCTGAACGTCGGCGATTCTATGTTGCGATTCCTTCCACCACTGGTATGCAGCAACGCGGAAGTTGATACACTTCTTGAGACACTGTCCGCAGCGCTAGGGAGTTCCTGATGCAGAAACTACATGGTCGTGACCTTCTCACTCTCGGCGACCTCATGCCCGAGGAAGTCGAAGCGGTTCTTGAGCGCGCCGTAGCGCAGAAGCAAGCCCGTCGAATGGCCGGCAAGCCGCCGGTCCCAACCGGCAAGTCCGCGGCCCTCATCTTCATGAAGCCGTCACTTCGCACGCGCGTCTCATTCGAGCTCGCGTGCGTCGATCTCGGCCTGCATCCGGTCGTTCTTGGTCCCGCCGACGCATTCTCGCGCGAAGAGACCGTCCACGACACGATCAAGGTGCTGGAGCGCTACGTCGACGTCATCGTGCTGCGTACGTTCGCTCAGTCGCACATCGAAGAGGTTGCCGAGCACGCCTCGATTCCCGTCGTGAATGCTCTGACCGACGACTACCACCCCTGCCAGGGACTTGCCGACTTGCTCACGATCCGTGAGCACAAGGGCGGACCATCCGGCCTCAAGCTCGCGTACGTCGGGGACGGCAACAACATGGCGAACACCTACCTGCTCGCCGGTGCGTTGACCGGTATGCATGTGTCGATCGCCGGTCCCGCTGGCTTCGAGCCCTCTGCGGCGGTCGTGGCGAAGGCGCAGGGCCTCGCCGCCCAGTACGACACGGGCGCGAAGCTCGTGGTCACGAACGACGCCAAGGCGGCTGTGGCGGGCGCCGATGTCGTCATCACCGACACCTGGGCATCGATGGGCCAGGAAGCCGAGCATGCCGCGCGTGTCGCAGCATTCGCGGGCTACTCGGTCGACGCCGCGCTCATGTCGGTCGCGGATCCCGAAGCGATCTTCATGCACTGCCTTCCCGCGCATCGCGGAGAAGAGGTCCAGAACGACGTCATCGACGCGGGGTACTCCGTCGTCTTCGATGAGGCCGAGAACAGGTTGCATGCACAGCGGGCGTGGCTCTCGCTCGTGCTCTAGGAATCCAATCGTCGAGGTGGGGAAGCAAGCATGAGGAAGCGACGCGAACGACAAGATGCTATCCGCAAGATCGTGCGACGTGAGCGTGTACGTACCCAGCGCGAGCTGGTCGATCGGCTCAAGCAGCACGGGTACGACTGCACGCAGGCCACGGTGTCCCGTGATATAGCCGACATGGGCCTCAGGAAGCTCCCTGAGGGCGTGTACGTGCTTGCCGAGGACCTGCACCTGCAACGAATGATCTCGGAGCTTGTGACGAGTGTGGTGCGCGCCAACAACCTGGTACTGGTGAAGTGCAGCACGGGTGCCGGCGCTGGTGTTGGGGCCGCTCTCGATGGCGCAGAGCTCGATGAGGTTCTCGGCTCGATCGCGGGCGACGACACCATACTGATCATCGCGCGGACCGACGCGGATGCGGAGTCGGTTCTGGACAGCATCAACAAGTTTCGCGGCCGCAGCTAACCGCACGGAGAAGGGGCGTACAGCGTGAGCAAAGAGAAGGTCGTTCTGGCATACTCCGGAGGTCTCGACACCTCGGTCGCGATCCAGTGGCTTAAGGAAGAGAAGAATGTCGACGTCATCGCGCTTGCGGTCGACGTTGGCCAGGAGCGCCAGGATCTTGAGGTCGTTCGCCAGAAGGCACTCGGCATCGGCGCCATCGAGTCCATCGTCGTGGATGTGCGCGAAGAGTACGTCGAGGAGTTCATCGCCAAGGCGCTCAAGGCCAATGCGCTGTACGAGAACAAGTACCCGCTCGTCTCGGCGATGAGCCGGCCGATCATCGTGAAGCACCTCGTGGAGGCGGCGCATAAGCATCGGGCGAAGTACATCGCCCACGGGTGCACCGGCAAGGGCAACGACCAGGTCCGGTTCGAGGTCGGCATCGCTGCGCTCGACCCCGACCTCGAGATCATGGCTCCGGTTCGCGAGTGGGACCTCAAGACCCGCGAACAGGAGATGGACTACGCGCTCGAGCGAGGGATTCCGGTTCCCACCACCAAGAAGAGCCCGTACTCGATCGACGACAACCTGTGGGGGCGCGCCATCGAGTGTGGCGTGCTTGAAGACCCGTGGGTGGAGCCTCCCTCGGACATCTACACGCTCACGGCCGACGCCCGCGGTCATCAGTGTGACGAGGCCGAGTACGCCGAGATCAGCTTCGAGCAGGGAATTCCGGTCGCGCTCGACGGCGAGATCATGAGCTTCCACGAGATCATCAACAGGATGAATGAACTCGCCGGTAAGCACGGATTCGGTCGGATCGACATGATCGAGAACCGCCTTATCGGCGTGAAGAGCCGCGAGATCTACGAGGTTCCCGGTGCGCTCACGCTCATCACCGCGCACAAGGCCCTTGAAGACCTCTGCCTGGAGCGCGACCTGCTCCACTACAAGCTGCAGATCGAGCAGAAGTGGGCCGAGTTGGTGTACAACGGCATGTGGTACTCGCCGCTCAAAGAGGCGCTCGACGGCTTCATCGAAAGTACACAGCAGCTCGTGACCGGTGATGTACGACTCCGGTTCTTCAAGGGTAGCTGCGTCACGGTAGGCCGGCGCTCACCGTATTCGCTCTACGACTACAACCTCGCGACGTACGACGCCGCGGACAGCTTCGACCACACGGCCGCCAAGGGCTTCATCGACCTTCATGGCCTGCCCACAAAGGTTTGGGCACGCCAGCGCCGCAAGGTCGGCAAAGATGGCGAGGTGTAGTTCGCATGGCGGACGTGAAGACCCCCTGGGGCGGCCGGTTCACCGGCACGCCCGGCGAGTTCCAGCAGCGCTTCGGCGCGTCGCTCGGCGTTGATGCGCGTCTGTACGCCGAGGACATCGCCGGGTCGATCGCACACGCCCGCATGCTCGCGAAGCAAGGCGTGATTTCGGCCGAGGACGCATCGTCGATCGAGGCGGGGCTTCTCGGCATCCTGCACGACATCGAGGCGGGGGAGTTCGCGTTCGATTGTGCCGACGAGGACATCCACATGGCGGTCGAAGGAGAGCTCACGCGCCGCATCGGCGACGCCGGCAAGCGCCTGCATACGGGACGCTCGCGTAACGATCAGGTCGCGACGGACACGCGCTTGCACGCGAAGCGTGAGTCGCTGCGGCTGCTGGACGCGAACACACGCCTGCGTGTCGTGCTGGTGCATCTTGCCGAGGAGCATCGCGACGTCGTGATGCCCGGCTACACGCACCTGCAGAAGGCGCAGCCGGTACTGTTCGGCCACCACATGCTCGCGTACTTCTGGATGCTCACCCGCGACGCGAAGCGCTTGCGCGCGGCGTACGACGCCGCTGACGTCCTGCCGCTCGGCAGCGCGGCGCTCGCCGGCACGACGTTCCCACTCGACCGTGGCGCGGTCGCCGACGAGCTCGGGTTCTCGGCCGTCTCGGCGAACTCGCTCGATGCTGTTTCGGATCGCGACTTCCTGGTCGACCTCACCTACGCGTGCGCGCTTGGCATGGTGCATCTCTCGCGTCTGGCCGAGGAGCTCATCGTGTGGTCCACCGAGGAGTTCGGCTTCATCACCATGGACGACGCGTGGTCGACCGGCTCAAGCATCATGCCGCAGAAGAAGAATCCGGACTTCGCGGAGCTCGTTCGAGGCAAGGCGGGTCGCGTTGTTGGCGACCTCACTGCGCTGCTTGTGACGCTCAAGGCACTCCCGCTCGCTTACAACAAGGACATGCAGGAGGACAAGGAGCCCGCGTTCGACGCCATCGACACGCTCGCGGATGCGCTCACTGCCGCCGAAGGCATGCTCTCCACGATGCGCGTGAACGCCGCGCGCATGGCCGAAGGCGCTCGGGGCGGCTTCATGGCGGCGACCGATCTCGCTGACTACCTCGCGGCGCACGGTATGCCGTTCCGAGAGGCGCACGAGGTCGTCGGCAAGCTCGTACTCGCATGCGAGCGTGACGGTCGTACGCTTCAGCAGCTCACGGCGGCGGAGCTCGCTGCCGCATCACCGGTGTTTGCCGAAGACGCGCTTGCTGCGGTCGACATCGCAACCGTCGTCTCCCGGCGGACCACCGAGGGAGGCACCGCGCCGGTTCGTGTCGCCGAGCAGCTCATGCAGGCATCCGCCGCGCTCGTTGCCGACGAGCGCTGGATCGCCGAGACCGCTGGCGAGTGAAGGGCCGCGCGTGTCACAGTTCTACATCTCGGTCGTAGAGCGCACCGACCCGGTGGCGCTCGATGATGCGCGCCGGCTGTTCGAGGCGTACGGCTCCTGGCTCGGCGATCTCGTCGGGACGACAACACTTCCGGCGGAGATTGCAACGCTCCCCGCACCGTTTGAGGCGCCTACCGGCGTGCTGTTGCTCGCGCGTGATGAGGCGGCTCGGGCCGCCGGGGTCGTCGGCGTTCGGGAGCACTCCGGTGTCGCGTGCGAGATCAAGCGGCTCTTCGTGCGCGAGGACGTGCGCGGCCATGGACTTGGTCGGGCACTCGCGCGTGCGGGTCTCGATCACGCTCGCGCCCTCGGCTACAAGGAGTGCTATCTGACGAGCCTGCCCGACTCGATGCCGGGCGCGCTGCGGATGTACCGCAGCCTTGGCTTCGAGGATACCGGGGCGTTCCGCGACTTCAGCCACGTCCGCGAAGACGTGCGGCTCGTCTTCATGCGGCGCCCGCTGTAGCGGCGGGCTCGGGTATCATCGAATCTAGACGCACCGGTACGGATGGAGCCGCGCATGCCCGAGTACGACAATCCCGCGATCGCGGCGATTCTCGACACCACCGCTGACCTGCTTGAGATCGCAGGCGCCGATCGTTTCCGTTTTCTCTCGTACCACAAGGCTGCGCACGCCGTCCGCGCATGGCCCGAGGATATCAACACGCTCGCAGCGCAAGAGCGGCTCACGGAGATCCCGGGTATCGGCAAGAAGCTGGCTGCCAACATCGCGAGCATCCTCGCGCGTGGCTCATTCGCTGAGTTCGACGAGCTCACCGCGGAGCTGCCATCCACGCTTGTGGCGCTCATGCAGGTGCCTGGTGTCGGTCCCAAGAAGGCGCGGACCCTCTACGACCGTCTCGGCGTCACGTCCATCGACGACCTCGAAGCGGCGCTTGCGGAGGGGAAGGTCGCCGCGCTTCAAGGTTTCGGCGATCGCACCGCCGCCAACATCGCCGCGGGCATTCAGTCGTACCGCACGTTCGGTGCACGGGCGCTGCTCGCGGACGCACTTCCCCTCGCCGAGAAGGTCGCCGCGCACTTGCGCACACATCCGGCCGCTCTCGCGGTCGAACCTGCGGGCAGTGTGCGGCGCGGCAAGGAGACGGTGGGTGACATTGACGTACTCGTCGCCTCCGCCGACGCACAGGCGATCATGGAGGCTGCACGCACGCTTCCGATCGTCACGCGCATCATCGCAAGCGGTGACTCCAAGACGAGCGTAGAGACCACCGCGGGCTTGCAGGTCGACGTTCGCGTAGTGGCGCCCGCTGAGTGGGGTGCAGCACTGCAGTATTTCACCGGTTCTGCGGAGCACAACGTTCGCGTACGAGAGATCGCCAAGGGCCTCGGGCTCAAAGTGTCCGAGTACGGCGTCTTTCGGGCTGACACGGGAGAGCGCTGCGCATCCGACACCGAGGAGGCTGTCTACGCTGCTCTCGGCATGGATACGCCGCCGCCGGAGCTGCGCGAGAATGCGGGCGAGATCGAGTCAGCGATCGCCAGCACGCTTCCGAAGCTCATCACGCTTGCAGACATCCGCGGCGACCTGCACTGCCATACCACCGCTACCGACGGGAAGTCGACGCTTGAGGCCAACAAGGCGAAGGCTGCGGAGCTCGGCTACGAGTACCTGGCCATCACTGATCACGCATGGGGGCTCAGGATGGTGGGCGGCCTGGATCTTGACGACCTTGAACGACAGTGGGCCCGTATCGACGAGCTCAACGCGGAGGGTGGGCCGGTCCTGCTGAAGAGCATCGAGCTCAACATCGACGAGAACGGCGATGTTGACTACCCCGATGCGGTTCTGGCTCGTTTCGACATCTGCATCGCATCGCTCCACAGTGGCTGGGGTCAGCCGCGCGAGATCGGAACCAACCGGGTGTTGCGTGCTATGGAGAACCGCTACGTCGATATCATCGGACATCCGACCGGCCGGATTCTGCGTCGCCGGGAGCCAATCGAGCTCGACATGGAAGCCATCTGCGCCAAGGCTGCCGAGACGGGCACTGCGCTTGAGATCGACGCGTACCCGGATCGGCTCGACCTCTCGGATGTCCATCTCCGGATGGCCATGAGCCACGGCGTGCGCATCTCGATGGGCTGCGATGCCCACGAGGCGTCCCAGATGCACTTCATGCGCTACGGCATATCGACGGCGCGACGCGGTTGGGTCACACCCGATGTGGTGCTCAACGCGCAGCCACTACCGGCATTGCTCACCATGCTCAAGCGCAATTGCGTCGTATAGCTGCATCGGCGGGATACATCCTATTCGCATACAATACTGAATCATGGAGTCACAAGACCTGCATACTACGAAAGCGCTCACGAGCGACTTCTTCGCTCGAGACACGGCGATCGTGGCGCGGGAACTTCTCGGTAAGATCCTGGTAAGCAGGATGGGCGATACTGTCACTGGTGGCCGCGTTGTCGAGGTAGAGGCGTATCTGGGGGCGGATGATCCCGGGTCGCACGCCGCCACGAGAGGCATCACCCGACGCAATGCGGTGATGTACGGGCCTCCCGGTCGCGCCTATGTGTACTTCACCTACGGGAACCATCATATGCTCAATCTCGTGACCGAGTCCGAAGGCGTGGCTGGAGCGGTGCTGGTTCGGGCACTTGAGCCCTGTGTGGGCATCGACGCCATGACCGGGCGGCGACGCGGCGTGTCGCTCGTGCACTTGTGCGACGGCCCGGGTAAGCTCGCAGCCGCACTTGGGGTAACGCTGGACGACAACGGCATAGTGCTCGGTGACGGACGAATCGACGTGCTGGACGCGCCGCCGGCCACCGAAACGGTTCGCATCAGTGGGAGGGTGGGGCTCTCGGA
>CAZGNF010000085.1:0-9564 GCA_964527045.1 uncultured Coriobacteriaceae bacterium
CCTGGCCGAAGCGATCGTCGCGCATGCGAAGGCGACCGGCGTGGACATGCCGGAGGTTGAGGGCTTCTCGGCCATCCCGGGGCATGGCGTTGAGGGCAGCGTGATGGGCATGCGCGTGGCGTTTGGCAACCGCAAGCTCATGGCGCGCGAGGGCATCGACATCTCGAGGTTCGAAGAGCGCATCTCGGCGCTTGAAAGCGAAGGCAAGACGGTCATGCTCGTGGGTGTTGGCGGCGACAAGCTTGCCGGCATGATCGCGGTTGCCGACACGCTCAAAGAGAACTCCAGGGAGGCCGTCGAGCGCCTTAGCAAGATGGGCGTGGAGGTCTTCATGATCACCGGCGACAACCGCCGCACCGCCGAGGCGATCGCCGCCCAGGCAGGTATCGCACCCGACCACGTGCTTGCCGAAGTCCTTCCCGAGCACAAGGCCGAGGAGGTCGCGAAGCTCCAGGAGCGCGGACTCAGTGTTGCCATGGTCGGCGACGGCATCAACGACACGCCTGCGCTTGCACAGGCCGACGTCGGCATCGCAATGGGTGCTGGCACGGATGTGGCGATTGAGACTGGCGGCATCGTGCTCATCAAGAACGACCTGCGCGACGTCGTGACAGCGATTGAGCTTTCCCGCGCGACCATGCGGAAGATCCGCCAGAACTTCTTCTGGGCGCTCGGCTACAACACGCTGGGGATCCCGGTGGCGGCGCTCGGCTTGCTGCGCCCGGAGATCGCTGGCGCGGCGATGGCGCTTTCGAGCGTCAGTGTCGTCACGAGCTCGCTCATGCTCAGGCGCTTCACGCCCGGTATGAGCAAGTAGCGGCTCATCTCTGCGGCGGGGGCGGGCATCAAGCGTGCCGCCCCCGTCGTTTCTTGCTTTGCAGGGCAGATCACGAGTAGCGCTATTCCTTTACGGCGGTTACGCTGGACGGGACTTGTCATGCGCGGCGATCCGTCTGGGGCCGGTTGCCGTGCGCCGCATGCGAAAGGGGGTCGCGATGCGCGTCTCGATGCACCGGCGACTACTGCCCGCGATCATGGTGCTCGCTCTGATCGCAACGTTCGTGCCGGTCTTCCCGGCGATTGCCACGCCCGTCGAGCCGAAGACCATCTACGTCGATGCCGTGAACGGTGATGACGTGACGGGTGACGGCACTTCCGGCAACCCGTACATGAGCATCACGACGGGACTCGGCGACGCCAACTATGGCGACACCGTTGATATCGCGCCGGGCACGTACAGCGCGTCGGAGACCGGCGAGTCGTTCCCGCTGCCGATCTCGCCATCCAAGATCACGCTGCAAGGCAGCGACCCGTACGAGTGCATCATCGACGCTGAGTGGATCGACGCCATCATCTGGATGATGGACGGCTCCGAGTTCGATATCTCCGGCCTGACGCTGACCCACGGCTTCGGTACGGACGGCGGCGCTGTCGCGGCGAATCTCAGCACGCTGGCCATGACCGACTGTGTTCTTACTCAGAATTTCGCCGGCACCGGTGGTGCCATCTACGCCGGGAATTCCACCGTCACGCTGACTGATTGCGAATTCACCGAGAACGGTCAGTCAGCACTTGAGATGCTTCCTGCCGGAATCGCCCCGCAGCTCATCTCCGAGTGCTACTCATGCGGTGCGATCTTCGCCGGCAACTCCACGTTCCAGATCGATGGCTGCATGTTCAGTGAGAACACGGCAGTCCAGGCCGCTGGAGCAATCGGCGCGGAGGCGTCAATCATCGACGTCGTGGATTCTACCTTCCTCGACAACGCGATGACCTTCGAAGTGGTTCCCACCTCGGTGTTGGACTACAAGGACTCCGGTCTCATGCCCACGCAAGAATTGTTCTTCGGAGGCGCAGTGCTCGTGGCGTCGAGCGAGCTCAACGTCGCAGACTCCATGTTCTCGGGCAGTGTGGCCCTTATCGGCAGCAGTGTGATTGGCCTGGACGCGTCGATGACGGTTACTGGCAGCTGGTTTGAAGGGGATCAGACGCTGGCAGGTGTTGTCGCGAACGTCGGGGATGCATTCAATTCCGCCTCAACAGCTGCGCTCGGCGAACTTGCCCCGACCGAGATGCCCTTCGAGCGGTCGTTGACTGTCGAGGGTTGCACCTTCGATTCCAATGTAGGTTCACCCATCGCGGCACAGGCGGTCCCGACCCTCATTCGGAACTGCCTGTTTACGAATAACGTGTCAGAGGCGCCCACGCTTCTCTTCATAGATTCCGATGCGGACGTTGTGAACTCGACACTCGCGGACAACATGAGTATCGAGCCTTCCATCCTGGCGGAGACAGAAGTCGTCCCTCAGTCCATAATGCCGTCGGTTCCGGAGTTGTGGGTCACGAACTCGATCGTATGGGACGAGAACGAGGCCGAGGTCTCTGTGGTGGGAGGGAGCGTCGAGTACTCCGACCTTCGTTACACCGGCGAGCTGGCACCCGAAGCGTTCGATGAGAGCGTCATCTCCGAGGATCCGATGTTCATGGATCCGGAATCCGGCGACTACTCGCTCAAGCCCGGTTCGCCGTGCATCGACACGGGCGTCGACTTCGAGCTGGCGCCGGACGTGGACATCGACGGCACCCCGCGGCCGTTTGATGGCGACAGCAGCGGAGACGCCGAGTGGGACATGGGCGCTTATGAGTTCGGTGGCATCACCGACGGGCGTATCGAGGGTCTCGACCGCTACGAGACGGGCGTCGCGATCTCCGAGGACCACTTCGCCTCTGCGGACACCGCAGTGCTCGCCACGGGTCGCATCTTCGCTGACGGCCTCGCCGCGGCCGGACTTGCCGGCGCGTGCAACGCGCCGGTGCTCCTAACGCAGCCCCGCACGCTTCCCGCGTCCGTTGCCACAGAGCTGCTGCGCCTCGGCGTCAGCCGGGTCATCGTGTGCGGCGACCAGCGGGCGATCTCCGACGCGGTGGTCGACCAGGTTGAGGCCCTCGGCGATATCGAGGTCCAACGCATCGGCGGTTCGGACCGCTACGAGACCGCCGCTTTGATCGCCGATGAGATCGTTGCAGTAACCGGGGAGGACCCGGCACTCGTGTTCGTCGCGCGTGGCGACACCTTCCCTGATGCGCTCGCAGTCTCGCCTGTTGCGTGGGCGCACAGCGCGCCGATTCTTCTCGTGCGGCCAGAGGAGCTTCCGCGTTACACGATCGACTACCTGCTTGGACTCACGAGTGCAACCCGTGGCGTTATCGTTGGCGGCAGCGCGGCCGTCTCCACCGACGTGCAGGGCGACATAGCGGCACAGGCCGCGCCGGCGTTCGAGCGCATCAGCGGTATCGACCGCTACGACACGGCCGCCGAAGTGGCGTACTGGGCTGATGACATGGGCCTCGCAGGATTCGGTGTCACCGGGGTCGCAACCGGCGAGGATTTCGCCGACGCGCTCTGCGCTGGTCCGGGTCTGGGTTCGTCCGGCGGCGTGCTCTTGCTGACGCCGCAGCACACGGCAGCGCAGGCCGCTCTTGATGCGATCAGCGACTACGCACCTTCGATCTCGGCGCTGCAGATCTTCGGCAGCGGTGCGGCGATTGACGAGGATGTCGCCACCGAGCTGGATGCTGCTCGGCACGGGTAATCCTCGCGGAACCTCGCATTGTCGGGCCGCATCCTTCGGGGTGCGGCCCTTCTCTTGCGTCCAGGCGGTAATGGCACTAAACTTCGACAAGTATCGAACTATCAAAGCGAGTCAGGAGTCATGCGATGGCGGTGGCCCACGAACGTCGGCTGAGCAGTGAACAGATCGACACTGCGTTCAAGGCGCTCGCCTCGGCGCAGCGCAGGGAGATACTCAGGATGCTTGCCGCCTGCCCCCGCGAGCCGGGCTCTTCGTGCAGCGACTTCGGCGAGGTATGCGCCTGCAAGATCTCGGATCGCCTCGGCCTTGCTCCGTCCACGATCTCGCATCACATGACCGTGCTCCGAAGCGCGGGCCTGGTGTCTGCACGCAAGGACGGCACCTGGGTCCATTACGCCCTGCGGCGCGATGTCGTCAGGCAAGTCGCTTCTGAACTGCTCGGTATCTGAGAGTCCTGTGTTCTGTCCGCGCCGGCGCATCTGGGCGTGAGTGGTTCGATAAGTATCGAAACAGCTACTGGGAAGGTAGGTTCGTGATGGTCATTAAGATCCTGGGGCCGGGATGCTCCAACTGCCAGAAGCTTGACGCGCTTGCTCGCAAGGCGGTCGACGAGCTCGGGCTGGATGCCGAGATCGTCAAGGTCGCCGACTACGCCGACATAATGGCGTACGGCATCATGTCGACGCCCGCTCTTGTTGTGGACGAGAAGGTGAAGATCGCTGGTTTCGTGCCGTCACTCGATCAAGTCAAGGTCGCGTTGCAGGCCTAGCTAGGGAGTAGTAGTGCAGGTGCTTATTCCTGTGTCGGGGAGCGTCTCATGAGCGGCGTAGGCGCATTCTTCGGGTGGCTCAACGACGCGCTGCTGAAGATGGTGTGGCTGAACGACCTCGTGGGGTTGCTCGTGAAGGACGTATTCGGTCTGCCGCTCGACGGCCGGGCCGGCGCGAGCGTGCAGTTCTTCATCTACGACACCATCAAGATCTTCGTACTGCTCTCAACGCTCATCTTCGTCATCTCGTATGTTCAGAGCTACTTCCCTCCAGAGCGCACGCGGAAGATACTCGGTCGCTTCTCCGGCGTGGGCGCGAATACCGTCGGTGCACTTCTCGGCACCATCACGCCGTTCTGCTCGTGTTCCTCGATCCCACTCTTCATCGGGTTCACTTCGGCAGGCCTGCCAGTTGGCGTCACATTCTCGTTCCTCATTTCCTCTCCGCTTGTGGACCTTGCCTCGGTCATCCTGCTCGCCAGCATCTTCAACTGGAAGATCGCCATCGCGTACGTGGTCGTGGGTCTCGTTCTCGCGGTCCTTGGCGGAACGCTGATCAGTGCGTTCAAGCTTGAGCGCTTTGTCGAGCCGTTCGTGTATGGGACCCACATGGCCGAAGCGGACATGCCTGAACTTGCGATGCGCGATCGGCTCTCGTTCGCATGGCGCGCGGTCGTCGATATCGTGAAGAAGGTATGGCCGTATGTCCTTGCGGGCGTGGGCATCGGAGCGGTAATCCACGGCTGGATTCCGGCGTCGTTCATCTCGGCGGTCCTCGGTGACCGTAATCCGTTCTCGGTTCTGATCGCGACTATCGTCGGCGTGCCGATGTATGCGGACATATTCGGAACGCTGCCGATTGCCGAGGCGCTCGTTGCCAAGGGCGTCGGTATCGGTACCGTGCTCGCGTTCATGATGGCGGTGACGGCACTGTCGTTGCCGTCGCTCATCATGCTCAAGAAGGTCGTCAAGACGCCGCTCTTGGCGACGTTCTTCGGGATCGTTGTGACCGGCATCCTCATCATCGGCTACGCATTCAACGCGTTCAGCGGCCTGCTCCTGTAGGCACGTTACACCTCAGACGGAGAAAGGCGCTGCATGGATACTCCACACACGGACGCGGAGCCGAGCAAGGGGTCGGCAGACGGCTCGAGGTCGAAGCTCGTCGTCGCTCTCGTCGTCTTCGCGGTGTTCGCGATCCTGGTCGCGGTCAAGGTCGCCCCAGGCGCACCGACAACCACCGCGGCGTCTGGGAGCGCCGAAGGTGGAACCGTGAAGCCGTCTCTGGTTCGCGATGATCCGGTTGCGGCGTACGAGGCGGCGCAAGCAGCCGGCAAGCCGATCTATGTGCTCTTCCACTCGCTCACTTGAGCTTCGTGCATCGAGATTTCGGCGGTCGCCGATCAGGTCGTGCCGGGGTACAAGGACACGGTGGTCTTCGTGAACGCCATCACCGACGATTCCGGCGGACAGAGCCTTGCGGCGCGCTTCAAGTTCCAGTACATCCCGACGTCGTTCTTCATAGCGCCTGACGGCACAGTGGTGGATTCCTTCACCGGTACGCTGAGTGCAGACGACATGCGCAGACGCCTGGACGAGCTGGCGGCCAAGTGATGTCCTTCGACGCGCTGGCCTCGCAACTGAGCGCGGGAGGCGTTGTCGGCGCTGCGGCATTCGGCGTCGCGTTCCTCGGCGGCCTTGTGGCTGGCTTCGGTCCGTGCATTCTGCCGATGTTGCCGGCGGTCTTTGGCTACGTGACCGGTACTGTGGCGGAGGGCGAGATCCGTGGGGGAGCTGCGTGGCGACGCGCGCTCGCACTCTCGGCGGTCTTCGTCATCGGCATGAGTCTCGTCTTCGCGCTGATCGGCGCGGTCGCCGGGGCGCTTGGCAGGGCGGTGCTCGTAGGTGCCTGGGCTGCTTACGCCGTTGCCGCCATCTGTGTCGTGCTTGGTCTGCAGATGCTCGGAGTCATCAACCTCAGATTCGAAGCACTCAACCGGTTCCTACCTGCGAGACGGCCCGAACGTCGCGGTTACGTTGGGGCGCTGCTGTTCGGGATGCTCTTCGGCGTGGTGGCATCACCATGCTCCACACCGATTCTTGCTGCGATCGCGACGATTGCTGCCACAAGGGGCTCGGCGCTTCAGGGAGCGACACTACTGTTCGTCTTCGGCCTGGGCAAGGGCGTCCCGCTGCTGCTGCTCGGCCTGGCATCGGGGTCGCTCACGATGATGCGCTCACTGTCACGTGCGGCTGGCGTGCTCACGAAGATCGGCGGAGCCGGTTTGCTGGTGGCGGCGGTGTATCTGGTATGGACGGCGTAGGGAGTATCCTGAGCGCCGAGGACAAACGGACAATCGGAGATAGGAGCTCGTAATGGCAACATGGGTGTACCGCTGCGCTGAGTGTGCGATGACATTCGCGGTCGAGGTCGAGTCCGACGCCGAAGCGCCTGATACGACACCGTGTCCGAACTGTGACGATGCTCAGGCCGAGCGAGCATTCATGCTTCCCGAGGCCCCGAGTGGCTGTGGATGCGGTAGCGGCGGGTGCGGAAGCAATGCCAACACCGAGTCCGATTCCGGCTGCTGCTGCTAGACACGGATCCCGCTCCCAGATTGGGACTTGCGCGTCGCCTCCAACCTGACTATCGTTAATCGGCGATGAACGATATTCTGAGGAGGATGCTCGTGGACGATGACACCTTTGCGGCACTGTCCCGGTCGCTCGCGAATCCTGCGCGCGTCCGGATTCTGCGGCTCCTGGCCGAGCAGACCGAGTGCCGCGGAGCCGACGTCTTCTCCGAGCTTCCGCTTGCGCAATCGACCGTATCCGAGCACCTGCGCGTGTTGCGAGAGGCGGGGCTTCTCGTCTCACATCCTGTCGGCACAAGCATGGTGTACTGCCTTGTGCCAGAGGTTCTTCGTGAGTTCCGGGATGCGGTCGGCGAACTCGCCGCCGCTGAGCCCTGCACGCCAGGTGAGGGAAGCGAAGCAGTCGCCCACGGGAGAATCAAGGAGACCACCAGATGAACGAGCCAACGTCGCCCGCAGCACCGAAGCCAAAGAAGAGACTCGGTGTCTTCGAGCGATACCTCTCGCTGTGGGTCGTGCTCTGCATCGGCGCGGGCACGCTCATCGGCAATCAGTGGCCTGGCGTCGCTACCGTGCTGTCCAAGTTCACCTACGCACAGATCTCCATCCCGGTAGCGATCCTCATCTGGCTCATGATCTTCCCGATGATGTTGCAGATCGACTTCGCCTCGATCCGGAGGGTCGGTGAGCGCAAGAACGGCCTGGTCGTGACCACTGTGGTCAACTGGCTCATCAAGCCGTTCACGATGTTCGGTATCGCGTGGTTGTTCTTCAACGTGATCTTCAAGGGGCTCATCACGCCCGACCTCGCGAAGCAGTATCTCGCCGGCGCGGTGCTGCTCGGCGCGGCGCCGTGCACGGCCATGGTGTTCGTGTGGTCATACCTTGCCGACGGTGACCCTGCGTACACGCTCGTGCAGGTCGCGATCAACGACCTCATCATGTTGGTCGCATTCGTGCCGATCGTGTCCGTGCTGCTCGGAGTCGGCGGGATACCCGTTCCGTGGGACACGATGGCGCTCTCGGTCGTGCTGTTCGTGGTGGTGCCGCTTGCTGCGGGATGGTTTGTCCGCACGCGATTGATCGCGTCCAGGGGTCTGGAGTGGTTCAACGGGGAGTTCTTGCCGCGCTTTGGACCCGTCACGATTCTCGCGCTGCTCGCCACGCTGGTGATCATCTTCATCTTCCAGGGTGAGATCATCGTGGGGAACCCGCTCCATATCCTGCTCATCGCGATCCCGCTTACCATCCAGACGTACCTCATCTTCGCGATCGCCTACGGCTGGGCATGGGCCTGGCGCATCCCACATCCGATCGGTGCCCCCGCCGGATTCATCGGCGCGTCCAACTTCTTCGAGCTGGCCGTCGCGGTCGCAATCGCGCTCTTCGGGCTGAAGTCTGCCGCTGCGCTTGCGACCGTTGTGGGAGTGCTGGTGGAGGTGCCGGTCATGCTCTCGCTCGTATGGATCGCGAACCGGACTCGCGAGCGCTACTCGGCGCGGGTCGGCGGCGACGAAACGTGCACGCTCGCCGTTCCGCTCGTATCGGACATGGTCGAGAGCGAGGGATGCGACTCGTGAGGCGCATCGCGCTCTTCTCGGATGTGCACGGCAACTCCGTTGCGCTCGACGCCGTGCTGGCCGATATCGCGGTTGCCGAGGTGGGCGAAACGTACTGTCTCGGCGATCTGGTCGGCTATGGACCGGATCCGGCCGGTGTTGTCGAGCGCATGCGTTCGCTCGGCATTCCGACGATTCGCGGCAACTACGACGAGGGCATCGGCACCCGGCGCGGGGAGTGCGGCTGCTACTACGCCACCGACGAGGCCAAAGCCGACGGCGCCGAGTCGTACGCGTTCACAGACGCGGCCCTCAACGACGCCGACCACGAGTGGCTGGCGGCGCTTCCCGGCGAGATCAGGCTGGAGCACGATGGCGCGCGCATCCTGCTCGCACACGGAAGCCCTCGCAAGATCAACGAGTATCTGCTGCCGGATCGCCAGGACGCGCAACTGGCTCGTCTCGCCGAGCAGGCCGAGGCCGACGTTGTCTGCATCGGTCACATCCACATCCCGTACCATCGCGCTGTTCCGTTGCCTGGCGGCGGCGTCGCCCACTACGTGAGCAGCGGCTCTGTCGGCAAGCCGAAGGACGACGATCCTCGTGCGGGTTGGGTCGAGCTGCTTCTCGGCGAGCGAGATGACGTCAGCGCAGCGGCGCCTGCGGATTCTGCTGTGGCGCCTGCGGGACGTTCCGAGGTCTGGGTCGGTGCGATCATGCACCGGGTCGCCTACGACGTGGAGCAAGTCGCTCGCGCCGTCGTCTCCGTCGGCTTGCCACCGAGGCTTGCCGAGGCGCTTCTGCGAGGGTGAGCCCGGCGCTCAGTTGACGTTGATGAGCGAATCGGTCGGCGCGAATGCGTCGCTGAGTTCGGGCACGTCTGCCACCGGGACGACTTCGGTCCAGAGATCCTGACCGTATGTCTCGAAGCCGGGGATCTGCACGCGCCCGTCCAGACGGCTCTCGATGCGCTCGAGGAGCGTCGTGCGGGACACGTCGTTGTCACTTGCGAGCACGATGATGTTGCGGTTGACCGTGCTTGTCGGATC
>CAZGNF010000086.1:0-9480 GCA_964527045.1 uncultured Coriobacteriaceae bacterium
CTCCTGCTTGTTGTAGTACGCCTGCGGGATGGCGGTGTTGGGCTTGTGGCTGCCAGCCGGGGAGACGCCTTCGTACTTGTAGAAGATCTTGACGCCCTCGGGAAGGCCGAGGTCGCGCTCAAGCTGCCGCGCGCGCAGCAGCGGAGAGGGACGGTACGTCTTGTAGACATCGATCACCGCACCCGGGATGTCGATCCAGCGATCCGGCGACATCTCCTGCTTGATGCACTCCATAGGGAAGATCATGGCAAGCCGCTCGCCGATCTGGTCCATCGTGAGCTCGGTGCCGTCGGGCGCGAACGCCTTGGGTGGTGCCGGCGGGGTCTTGAGGTCGGGCATGATGTTGTACCAGGCCTCAGGGATCCTGGTCTCATCGAGTCCGAACCTGGTTTTGTCGCTACCCATGTCTAGCTCCCTCCCGGGGCGCCTGCCCCGAAATCCTGCAGCTCGTCTGGTGACGAAACCGCGTGTTCCCTGCTATTCCGCGAGCGGCCGCCTGGCAACGCCCGTCAGTTCCTCGAGCACGTCTTCCGGAAACGGCGAGCGCATGAGCGTCTCGCCGACAAGAACCGCAACTGCACCTGCCGCCGAGGCGGCTTCCACGTGGAAGCGCGTCTTCGTGCCGCTCTCGGCCACCACCGTTAGGCCCGCATCGGCGGCCGCGCGCACGATCTGGCGGGCGCGAATCGGGTCGACATCGAGCGTGTAGAGGTCTCGGCTGTTCACGCCGACGAGCGTCGCACCGGCCGCGCGCGCGACAGCGAGCTCCGCGGCGTCGTGCACTTCCACGAGCGCTTCGAGTCCAAGGGTCGATGCAAGGTCGATGTACTCGGCAATGCGCGGGCCAAGCACGCTCACCATGAGGAGCACCGCGTCGGCACCGTGACCGCGTGCCACAAAGAGCTGCACTGGGTCCACCACGAAATCCTTGCAGAGCACCGGGATCTCGACCGCGTCGGTCACGTCCGAGAGGTCGGTGAAGCTGCCGCCGAAGCTCTCGGGCTCGGTGAGCACGCTGATGGCCGCCGCACCGCCAGCCTCGTAGTGGAGCGCCTGTTTCGACGCCTCGCACTCGGGCGCGATGGCGCCGCGGCTCGGCGAGCACTTCTTCACCTCGGCGATGACCGCGACATCCGGGCGCGTGGCGAGCGCCGCCGCGAACGGGCGCGAAGCGCGGCCGCTCACCGCGAGGCGCTCGCGGTCCGCAGCCGAGAGGCTCCCAAACTCCGCGGCTATACGCGCCGTGCGACGCGCGACCATGTCGTCGAGGAAGTTCACTGTGCCGCCTCCCCAGCCAGCCGTGCACTCACGCTCACGAGCAACTCGAGCGCCTCGGCAGCGCGACCGGAGTCGATCGACTCGCGGGCGCGCACGACCCCCTCCGCGAGGTCGGCGACCTCCCCTGCCGCAAGCAGCGCAGCCGCCGCGTTCACGAGCACGACGTCGCGCTTGGGGCCGTGCTCGCCGCCGAGGATCGCGCGCAGGATTGCCGCGTTCTCCGCGGCGTCGCCGCCTGCGATGTCCGCGAGCGTGCCGCGGGCGACGCCGATCTCCTCGGGCAGGACGGTGTAGGTGCGCACCCCGCCTGCCTCGGCAGCGAACTCCGCGACGGTCGTCGGGCCGCTCGCGGAGACCTCGTCCATGCCGGGATGGC
This sequence comes from uncultured Coriobacteriaceae bacterium, assembly GCA_964527045.1. Classification (GTDB taxonomy): domain Bacteria; phylum Actinomycetota; class Coriobacteriia; order Anaerosomatales; family Anaerosomataceae; genus UBA2286. The sequence continues at coordinate 1,655 of CAZGNF010000086.1, forward strand.
CGTGCACGACGAGGACCCGCTCGGCACCGAGGCGGCCGGCGACTTCGGCCATGAGCGGCGCGAGGCTCGCGTCGTACACGCCGAGCAGCTGTCGCTTCGCGCCCGCTGGGTTCGTGAGCGGGCCGAGGATGTTGAAGACGGTGCGGATGCCGATTTCGCGGCGCGTGGGACCCGCATGGCGCATGCTCGCGTGAAGCGACTGCGCGAAGAGGAAACCCACGCCGCACTCATCGATGCAGCGAGCCATCGCGGTGGCGTCGAGACCCACGTTCACCCCGAGCGCCTCAAGCACGTCCGCACTCCCCGCTGCCGAGGAGACGGCGCGGTTGCCGTGCTTGGCGACGGGCACGCCCGCTCCGGCCACCACGAATGCGGTGGTCGTGGAAATATTGAAGGTATGGAGGCCGTCGCCGCCGGTGCCACAGGTGTCGATGTAGCGGGCGGCCGTCGGGCGCACCGGCGTGGCGTGCTCGCGCATGGCGCGTGCGAAGCCGACGATCTCGTCGACCGTTTCGCCCTTCATCCGCATACCCACCACGAGCGCGCTGATCTGCGCCGAGGTCGCCTCGCCATCCATGATGCCGTTCATCACAAGCTCGGCCTCGCTCTCGGAGAGCGCGTTGCCGCTGCTCACCCGCGCTATCGCGCCGCCGATGCCGGTCACCTCGGCAAGTCTGGCCGAGGAACGCGCCGCGCCGCCAGCCGCCGCAAGTGTTGCCGGAGCGCCGGAGACGCCGCCAGAGAGCGGTACCTCGGCGCAGATGTCGAGGAAGTTCGCGAGGAGCTTGGTGCCCTCGGGAGTGAGCACGCTTTCGGGATGGAACTGCACGCCAAAGACCGGCTTCTCGCGGTGCCGCAGACCCATGATGACGCCGTCGGGCGTGTGTGCGGTGACCTCGAGGGTCGCGTCCGGCACGCTCGTCGCGTCCACGCAGAGCGAGTGGTAACGGGTCGCCGTGAACGGGCTGGGGACGCCCGCGAAGATGCCGAGGCCGTCGTGCGTGATGTCGTCGGTCTTGCCGTGCACCGGTTTTGGCGAGCGGCAGACCGTGCCGCCGTATACCTCGGCGATCACCTGATGCCCGAGACACACGCCGAGCACCGGCACACCTGCTGTGACCGCTGCGCGCACGACATCCGCCGAGACGCCCGCCTCGGCTGGCGTGCCAGGACCCGGCGAGATCACGACACCGGCAGGCGCAAGCGCGAGGGCCTCCTCGGCAGTGATGGTGTCGTTGCGCTCAACGCGCACCTCGCCGCCGAGCGCCGCGAGGAGCTGCACGAGGTTGTAGGTGAAGGAGTCGTAGTTGTCGATGACGAGGATCATGCCGAGACCTCCTCGTACATGCCGGCGGCGAGTTCGAGCGCCCGATGGAGCGCGCGGGCTTTGTGCTGGCACTCCTCGAACTCAAGCTCCGGGTTGGAATCGGCGACGATGCCCGCGCCGGACTGCAGGTACGCGCGGCCGTTGGCGAGCACGATCGTGCGGATGGTGATGCACATGTCCATCGCACCATCGAGGCCGAAGTAGCCGACGGTGCCGGCGTACGGCCCGCGCGCTGCCGGCTCGAGCTGCGCGATGAGCTCCATCGCACGGACCTTGGGGGCGCCGGAGACGGTGCCCGCCGGGAACGTGGCGCGCAGGGCGTCGAACGCGTCTTTGCTCTCTGCAAGCACACCGGTGACGTTGCTGACGATGTGCATGACGTGGCTGTAGTACTCGACTTCCATGAGCTCGTCGACTTTCACGGTGCCCGGCGCGCTCACGCGACCGAGGTCGTTGCGCCCGAGGTCCACGAGCATGACGTGCTCGGCGCGCTCCTTCTCGTCGGCGAGAAGGTCGGCGCGCAGGCGGCCGTCCTCGGCAGCATCGACGCCACGCGGACGCGTGCCTGCAAGCGGGCGCGTGAGCACGGTGCCGTCCTCGACGCGCACGAGCGGCTCGGGGCTCGAGCCCACGAGCGTGACCTCGCGGGTGCGGATGTAGAACATGTACGGGCTCGGATTGACCGCGCGGAGCACGCGATAGAGATCCAGCCCGTCGCCCTCGTACGGTGCCGAGAACCGCTGGCTGAGCACGATCTGGAAGATGTCGCCGGCGGCGATGCGCTCCTGGCCGGCCTCCACACTCGCGATGTACTCCTCGCGGGAGCTGTGCGCGGTAAGCGGCACCTCGGCAGCCGCGCCGACCGATCCAAGCTCGGCGCCGCGTGGGCCTTCGTCGATGCGTTTGAGGTACGTGTCGATGCGCTTAAGCGCCGCGTCGTAGGCGGCCTCTGGTGCGCCACCAGGACGTACCGGCGCGATGACCTGCATGACGCGCCGCGCATGATCGAAGGCGACCACGATGTCCGCTATCATGAACACCATGTCGGGGACGCTGAGCTCGTCGTTCTCGTGCCGCGGTACGCGCTCAAACCCCGCAGTCGCCTCGTAGCCGAGGAACCCGACCGCGCCGCCAACGAAGAGCGGCAGCCCGGGCACCCGCGCAACGCGACCGGCATCGAGCTTGCGCGCCACGACCCGCAGCGGGTCGTGCGCACGCTCGCCGGTGACGCCGCCGTTCTCGACGACGACCTCATCACCGCGCGCGGTGATGACCTCGCGGTCGCCCACGCCGAGGAAGCTGTAGCGGCCGAGGCGCTCGCCGCCAAGGACGCTCTCAAGCAGGAACGCGTGCTCGGCACCCTCGGCAAGCGACATGAACGCACTGATCGGCGTGGCGAGGTCGGCGTAGACCTCGCGGGCAACCGGCACGACGTCGTGATCGGCGGCCAGCCGGACGAACTCTTCCTTGCTCGGAACGATCATGCGCATGACTCGCTTTCTGGATGGACCCGGAGAATACAAAAAGCCCTCGTCCTCGAAGGGACGAGAGCTTCGCTCCCGTGGTGCCACCCTACTTGCCGCAGTGTTGCCGCTGCGGCCTCTTCCTGCAGTACCGCGAAGGTTCTCGCTATACCCGGTCCCTTGTATCGGTGGGCGTCCGCCGGAACTAGTAGGCATCGCTGCCGTTGTCCCAGGAGCCTCAGAGGTCCATTCCCGCCGGTCACACACGTCGGGTTTCCACCGTCCCCGACTCTCTATGCAGTGCTTCCGGAGTACTACTCCCCGTCAAAGGCGTGCTATGTGATTGCCGAGAACTCTACCAGCCGAGAACGGCACGCGCAACCAGGGCTGCGCAATTGCGCATGTCAGACGCGAGGTGTACGCTCTGAGTGTATCTGTTCGGTGTATCTGTTTGGAGGAACGATGGGCGTCTACAAAGTGAACGTGTCGCTCACGCCCGAACTTGTCGGAGATATCGACGCTGTCGCCTCAGAACTCGGCGTTTCCAGAAGCGGCTTCATCGCCGAGGCAAGCGCTCGCTATCTTGCCGATATCCACAACCTCTCCGCTGAGGAACGCCGCGCGAAGGACATCGAACGGGGCGCTGCGTCGCTTGCGCGGATCGGGGCCAAGCTCGCAGCAGGCGATGACCTTGTCGGCCAGCTTCGCAAGGACCGCGAGCGTGACCGCCGGTGAGCGCGCTTACTGTCGTTGACACCTCGGTCGCGTTCAAGTGGCTGCGTGAGGAGGGCGAGAATGGCGTCGATGAGGCGCGAGCGCTACTGCACGCCCACCAGTCGCGGGAGCTGCTGCTCGTAGCGCCTGCAACGCTGCCGGTGGAGATCGCTAATGCGCTTCGGTACTCGACGCTGACGCCGCACGACGTCCTCGACGCCATCGAGGCGTTCGATCAGCTGCACGTGGATCTCGTGCCGGTCGACCCAACTCGTCTCGCCGGTGCGACATCGCTCGCATACACGCACGGCATCTCCGTGTACGACGCGCTCTTCCTGGCTCTTGCCGAGGAACTTGACTGCCCGCTGGTGACGGCTGATCGCCGAGCATTCGCCGGAATCACCGCCACCGTCGAGATCCGGCTGATCTAGTCGAGCAACTACGGCGTTCCCGGCGCCGCGCTTGCCGGCTTGTACGCAGGATCGCCGATGCAGTACAGATAGCCGTCGCGGGATCCGATGTAGATCCGCCCCTGCCAGACGATCGGCGTGGACTCGTAGCTCCCGCCACCCGAGAAGCGCGCTACGCGCTTGATGCTGACCGAGACCATCTCCCCCGTGCGCGTCTTGAGCGCCACACCGGGACCTCCGGCGCCAGGGGTGTACGTGATCTTGTAGACGTTCACGGTGTTGCCATACCCTGCGGCGATCACGTAGTCGTCCACCATGATCGGCGTCGAGATCGCTCCGCCGATGTTCTCCTTGAAGACGAGCTTGGGCGTGGGGAGGTTCTTCTCCAGATTCGGGCCGGCTACGGTTTCCTCGGCCAGGTTGTCTTGCGAGACCACGTAAAGATTGCCGTCGATGGCGGTACACGCCGCGAGCGCGGGCCGAGAGCCGTCGGCGTTGTAGCTGTCGTTCACGGACGAGGAGCCGATGATGCCACCCTGCCAGTCCGCGAATGCGCGGTCGGCCGTCGGGAAGTACCACACAAGCGCCTCAGCAGCTGGCTTGCGGGGGTCAAGCTTGAGGAGTCCACCCTTGCCCTTGATGTACTGCTTCTCGACCTCGGCGAGGATGTAGCCATCAGACGTGGTCACCGTGGAGCCGTCGATGTCTGAACCCGTGAAGAAGTCCCACTCCACTTTGAGCGTGTCTTTGTTCATCCCATAGATGTGACCGGCGCCCGATGCCGCATACACACGGTCGCCGAGCAAGGCAGGTGAACTCTCAAGCACGAGGTTGCCTCCGTGACTCGCTGCCCGCTTGTCGCCGAGCAGCAGCGTCTCGGCGAGGATCTTCGGCTTCTTGAAGCCCTTCCAATCCACGGTCGAGAACGGGTCGAGCTTGTAGAAGTTGCCCGACTCTACCGGCACCCATGCGGTGCCGTCGATCACGAGGCCGCTACCATCAGCGTCTCGGCTGTAGCTCTTCGTGTGCGGTACCGGCAGGCGCCATAGCTCCTTGCCGGTTGCGTACGATACGGCGCGAAACGGCGCGATATCCGCAGCGCCGATGCTCTTCGGGAAGCCGCGGCGCGACCCGACCATCACGACGTAGCGCGACGGGTCATCCGGTGCCGTCGGGTCCGCGAACACGGTCGGCGAGCCCTTGATGACATCCGGGTACTCGTACGCCCACAACTCCTTGCCCGTCTCGGCATCGATCTTCACGAGGTTGTGGTCGAAACCGCCCACGAGCAGATAGAGCTTGCCGTTCTCCCGAACGAGCGCGGGCTGGCCTGTCCAGCCGGTGCCGTACCAGGTGACCATGCCGGCCGCCGCAGCGGGCGATCCCGACGGCTCGGTCGACTTCTTGCCGGTGCCGCCGGTGGTGCCGCCGCCGATCTTGGCCTTCCAGATGACCTCGAGCGTCTCTGGCACCGGACCGACGCCGTAGAAGCGACGGGTCTCGTCGCCAAGAAAGCTCGCGATCTTGATGCCGTCGACATACGGATCGGCGCCGGGAGGAGCGGGCAGCGTGACCGTAACCGTGGGCAGCACTGAGGGCTGCGTGGCCCTGGGCTTCATGAGCGGAGGCGGCTGTAGCACGGGAGAGGCGTACCGCAGCCCAACGTACGCGCCCGCCGCTATGACGGCGATGAGGACGAACGCTGCCGCTATCTGCGTCGCTGGTGAGCGCCGCCGCCTGCCGTTCCGGGCCATTGCCCCTCCCTTGGAAGCCCGAGCTCCACCCATTCTAGTCCTCCAACCGCACCCGTCACGACTCCCTGGGCACGACTTCGTGGCCGAGGTACGTCACCGTGGTCGCGGCAACCCGGAAGCCCTGGCCTGGCGAGAGGACGACTGTTCGCACGCACCCTTCACCGCAGAACAGTCCGCCGGAATCGGTGAGCTCAAGCGCCTCAACGGCGGGACCGGCTGCAGAGAGGCGCACCGCGTACGGCGCGGCATCCGCAACCCTGATGTCGGCGTTGGCCGCGGTGCCGACGACCGACGGCAGCCGAACGACCTTCTCGGATCGCGCACCGACCGACTCGATCGCGAAGCGATAGCGGACGACTGTCGCGACCAGCTCGTTGGAGGCGGAGCGCGCACGACGCTGCTGCCGCACGAACAGGACGCCGGCCGCAAGCACAGCGATGCCCGCTGCGGCAAGCGCAGGGCCGAGCACCCGCCATGGACTCCCGCCCACGCGCGCAGGGCCGGATTCGGTGACGATCGCCAGGCCGGGAGCATTCTCGGCAAGGAACACGCGGGCATCATCGACCGGGATGCTGAAGCCGACTGCGTCCACCTCGATGTCGGCGATCTTGGCCACATTCACGCCCACGAGACGGCCCTGCCCGTCGACAAGCGGACCGCCGCTGTTGCCCGGATTGATCGCCGCGTCCGTTTGGATGTACGTGGAGCCCTCGAAGGTCTGCAGCGGCGAGGAGACCACGCCCTTCGTGAGCGACACGGCATGTAGCCCGATCGGGAATCCGAGGACGATGACGTCCTGACCGCGCAGCAGGTCCGCGCTCGTGCCCCACACGATCGGGTCGATCGGCGGCAACGAGACCTCGAGCAACGCGAGGTCGCGAGTCCGGTCGATCGCGATGACTGTGTACGGCTCAAGCCGGTTCTCGACAAGCACCCGCGCCTGGAATCCCTCGGCAGCATCAACCACGTGAGAGACCGTGAGCACGCGATTCGGCGCGATAATGATGCCTGTGCCGATGCGGTCGGCACCTGCCGTGATCGCCACGACCGTGTTCGTCGCACCTTCAAGCGACGACTGGGCGTGCGCCGCGGGAACAATCGCGAGCGCAAGCAGCGTCACGACGAAGAGCGCCCTTGCGAGACGAGATCTCACGACTGCTCGCGTTCGACGCGCGGCGCGACGGGCGCGACGGCCCACCCGGCAAGGTTCGGTGAGGGCTTCTGCGCAAGACCCTCAGCACCGAGAACCTCACGCAGCCGGGAGACCCTGCGGAACTCCGGATCATCCTCGGGAGCGAAGCCGAATCCCGCCCAGCAGTAGAAGAGCTGCGAGTACGCGTCTCCTGCGCTCGGCACGAAATTGTCGGCGCCAAGCACCCGCTCAAGCGCCGAAAGCATCGAGCGCGGATCCTTAAGCAGCATCATGCCCTCGGCGTCCGCCTTCTCGGAGGAGAGCCACGCGGACTCCTGATGCCACCAGGACAGGAACTCGGTCACGACCACGACGACGCCGTAGACGACGAACCACGCGGCGAACGAGTCGGAGCCGCTGCGCGACCCGGCTGTGGTGATGTTGGCCTGTTCTTTGGCGTCGGACCACTCACGATCCTTCATCTTAAGGTCGTGGTCCCGGATCGCCCAGATCGGGCCCATGAGCGCCGAGACGACCGTCGCGAAGAGCGTGTCGAGCGCACGGATACGCGCCATGAGGTTCCCGAATACCGCGCGCTGCTCGTCGGGTGTGAGCCTGTCGACGAACCCCCGTGTCACCCCGATGGCCGCGCGTTCGTACGAACGACCGATGGCGAAGGCGTTCACCTTGTCTACCTCGATGATATAGAGCGGTGGTGAATGCGGCAGTCCCACGGCGATCGACATGTCTTTGAGCACGCGCTTTACCCCGGGGATCTCGCCTTGCGCCGTGATGCGTGCGCCGAGGCGCTTGATCAGGAACCGCTCGGAACGAGATGCCCGCCAGATCACCCACACGAAGGTGCCGACGAACGACACGGGAAAGCCCCACACCAGTGCGCCTTTGGCAATCCAGACGCCAAGCGCCATGTCCGAGAGCAGCGCTCCGACGATGAAGAGCGCCAGCGTGGCGACGATAGCGGCGAAGAACGCGATCACCGCCGAGAACACCACCGAGAAGAACAGC
>CAZGNF010000087.1:0-9441 GCA_964527045.1 uncultured Coriobacteriaceae bacterium
CACTGCTTGCGATCTTGCCGGTCGGCCCGTGCTCGAGGCCGTGACAGGTGAAGCACGATGCCATCGGCGGCACGGCGGTCTTGCCGTTCTCGTGCGGGTTGACGTAGTGGCACGCCGAACAGTCGGCGGTGAGGTGCGCCGCGTGGTTGAAGATAACCGAGGCGTTCCTCGACGCGCCGATGACCGGGTGGCACGGCGTGCAGTTCCTGGCAGCAACCGGGGCCGTTAGGTCGATCGGCGGCGAGTCGACGACGCTTCGCGCTTGGAGCGCCGGGACAGCAAGGAACGCGGCGGTCGATATCACGGCGACCGCCGCGAGCACTATGCCCCTTGCTGCGCGAGAGCGTGCCATCAGGCTACGAGCCGCCTCCGAAGATCGCTCCGATGAGCTTCAAGATCGGGTTGTTCTGCCGGGCATCCGTCTTTCCGTGAATCATCCCGGCCGCACTCTTCGTGAAGTCCTCTGTTGCGGTGCCATGCTGGTCGTGGCATGCGCCTGCTCCACACGTGGCTGCGAGGTTCGCGGGATTCACCGTAGATGCCTTGTCGGCCTTTGGCTGTATCGCGTGGTAGTCGTGACACTGCCAGCATGCCGGAGCATCCTCGGCACCTGCCTTGTAGGGTGCGCCGTGGTAGTAGTCGCCATAGTTGTCATAGTAGTCCTTGTGGCACTTGCCGCACATCTCATACGACGCCGCATGCACCGTCATACTTGCTTCTTCGGTGTCAGTGAGCGGAATCGTGTGACCGCCATGGCAGGAACCACAGGTGGCCGAGGCGAGGTTGCCCTTGGCGATCTCTGCGGCGTGCACGGAGCCATCGTATGCAGCCTTCGCCGAATCGTGATCGTGGCAATCTCCGCAGGCAATACCCGCGTTGATGCTCCAGACCTTGGTCTTGGGTGCAGGTGCCGTGGCGCCATACGTGAAGTCGACATGGCACTGGACACACGTGATGTCACGGTGAGCAGACGCTTCGACACCGAGCACCTGATACGACTTGATGACGCCGTTGGAGAGCTTCGTCAGGTTCGGGTTGCCATGGCATGCCTGGCAGCCGTTGCCCACGTTGTACGCAAACGGCTCCTTCGGAACCCAGCTGATGCCTTCCTTCAAATGGCAGGTATCGCAGTCTTTGAGCGTGTGGCACATCGCGCACTCGGTGTTCTGGCTCGCGAGCGAAGGTGCGACGTGCGGCGTGTTCTTCCAGTCGCTCGTGTGTGAGGCCGGACGCAGCTTGATCGGACCAGCCTTATGACAGTCGACGCAGACCGCCGTGGCCATTACGCCCTGCGAACCATGATTAAGCCCGTGGCAATTGAAGCACTGCTTCATCGGCACGCGTTTGATGAGCGCGCCGGGGCCGTGTGGAGACTCGGTGTGGCACGAGCTGCATGCTGTGGTGATGTGCGCGCCGTGGGTGAAGTTGATGTTCAGGTTCTTCACTTGCGCGTAGTTGGCATGGCAGTACGTGCAGTTCTCTTTGTAGACTTCGCCGCCCAGCTGGATGGTTGTGACGGCCGAGTATGCTGTCGACGCGATTGCGACGACGGCCAGCACGACCAGAACCAGCAGAGCTCGCGAGACATGCTTGCCGGAGCGTGTCTCTCTTCTCACCCTCGTTTCCCCTTACCTATTCGCTGTACACGTCCGATCCGATGAAGCGGCTTTCGGCCTACTTGCCGAAGATCTTGCCGATACCGTCGAAGATACGAGTGAAGAACACGACCAGCGGGTTCTCGGCTCTGACGGCGCGCTTCCCATGAATCATCTGTGCGGCGTCCTGAATGAACGTGTCGCTCGCCGTTCCGTGCTGGTCGTGGCAGTCGCCCGTCCCGCATGTCTCGACGAGGTGTGACGTGTTGACTCGCGATACTGAGTCTTTCGACGACTGGATATCGTGCCAGCCATGACAGTCCCAGCACGCCGGTGCGTCCTCGGCACCTGCTTTGTAGGCAGCGCCGTGGTAGTAGTCGTCGTAGTTGTCCCAGTAATCCTGGTGACAGCGCCCGCAGATCTCGTAGCCGTTCTCATGAAGCGCGGCCTTACCTGCTGGCGAGTCCGTGATCTGCATGATGCCGTGACCGCCGTGGCAGTCGCCGCAGAGCGGCTTCTTCGCCTCGGCAAGTGCAGCAGCTCCCGTGGCGTCAACCGCACGGCGGTGCACGCCTTGACCCATCGAGAGGAACTGCTTCTCGTGGCAGTTCTTGCAGGCGAGCTTGGCGGTGGACTGCCAGTCGGTTGATCCGTCGTGGGGTGCCGTATACGCGAAGTCGATGTGGCACCCGACGCAGAGCGTCTTGGCGTGAATGGACTTGGCGTACGCCTCCCCGTCCACGAAGAAGCTGACGGTCTTGCCAGCCTTCAGGCGAGTCAGGTTGGCGTCACCGTGACATACCATGCAGCCAGCCTTGCTTTCGGTGGGGAGCGTGAAATCCAGCGCGTACGGAGCGGTCGGCGAGACCGAACGAGTCGCGGTGGTTGTGGGCATCACCGTTGAAGTAGTGCTCTGCGCCCCAAGCGCAACGCCCGGGACGATCGCGAGCATCAGCGCGGCGAACACCGCCGCTATCGCCAACCGTGTCCTCACGACGCTCATCACCTCCGACTCTCAGTCCGCTTCGGCCACAGCCGGCGCGTGCGCCGGTGCGTCTGCATGGTCATCATCGTGGTCGTGGTGATACGCGTTCGGGTCGACTTCCAGCTTCTTGATGCCGAAGAAGTCGAGCGTGCACGGCAGGTCGATGCCGGCCGCCAGGTAGATGTGCACCGTGGTCACGATGATGAAGAGCCAGTTCACTGAGTAGTGGACGATGCGCACCCAGGCGCCCGCCATCGCCGTGCCGCCCACGAGCGGCCCGAGCCACCACCCAACGAGGATCTCACGTGGGCTGGTGCCGAACAGGAACGGCTGCGTCAAGAGCGCCATTCCCGTGAAGCCCTGTACGATCATGAGCACGCCGAAGAGGTCGTACGCCAGCTTCTGCATGACGTTGTACTTCGCGACGTGCGGCTTGTTGTTGCTGAAGTATGTGTAGTACGCAGCAACACCGAGAAGCGACGCGAGGTCCTTCTTGCCGACAGCGAACTCCTTCCAGTCGCGCTCCTTGGAGAAGAACGCATACCAGAGGCGCCAGAAGAAGTTGAGTCCAACGATGACCATTGCCACGTAGTGCACGTAGCGCATCGGAGTACGGCCGCCTTCGAAGAACGGGAAGCGGATGTACATGCCCGAGAGGCCCAGCAGCAACATCATCGTCAGGTGCTGGAAGTGAATGAACTTCGGAAGCGCGGGCGGAGCCCAGTCGTGCTTAGGCCATTGCTTGTCGATCCACTGCTTCTTGAACCGACCGGTGGGAATACTGACTCCCAGGTGCACGATGAAGAACACACAGAACACGAGAATCTCTAGCACAACAAAGATCACGTCTAGCCATACGTTCACTTGAGCGAGAAGAATCGCCGTCACCCCCTACCCTCGTGCCGGGACCGGGCGCACGTGCGCCTGCCCCAAGGCTCTCACTGACCGTGTGTTGCCACGCATTGCGGGTCCGACCGCGTCGTGCGAATAGGTGTACCGGCACCTCCCCGAACCAAATCAGTGCCGCTACCGGACGGCGTGGTCGTCGGGGGTCGCAAGACCTTGCCCTCACAATAGAGAGAGGGCTATACGGTGTCAACGAAACAGAAACGGTCTACGCCTGTGGCGGTACGATCTCCACGAGCTCGATCTCGAACGTAAGCTCCTGCCCCGCAAGCGGATGGTTGAAGTCCACCGTGACATCCATCATGTCTTCGCTGATCGCGGTGACCGTAGCGGACATGCGCGAGTCGTCATCGGCGATGACGGTGATGACGGCGCCGATCTCGGGTGCGCCCTCGCCGAAGGCATCGATCGGGACGACCTGGACGGCCTCGTCGTAGCGCGGACCGTATGCATCTTCCGGCGGAATCACGACGGTCGCCTTGGCGCCCGGCTCGAGACCGAGAACGGCAGCCTCGAAACCAGGAATCACATCGCCGGCACCGAGCGTGAAGAGCAGCGGCTCTCGGCCTTCGCTGGAGTCGAACTGGCTGCCGTCGGCAAGCGTACCGCGGTAGTGGACGGTGACGATGTCACCGGAAACTGCAGGCATGGGACCTCCTCGGTAGGGCGTGACTGAAGCCGCCGGGGGACGGCTCGCTCAACCCTAGACGGCTTCGGGCGACGCGTCAACGGCGGGACGCAGCCCCGCGAGGTCGGCGATGCGACCCGCGATGGTGGGCTCGTCCCAGTACCCGGGCTCCTCGCCGTACATCGCCAGCACGGAGACGGCGACCTGGTAGCGCGCCTCATCGCGAAGCGTGGCGCGGCGCTCAAGATACTCGGCGGCGAGGGCTTCTCGGCGGGGCTGAGAGCCGCCCTCGAAACGCAGCGAGAGCTCGCCCGAGTCGCGCACCACGATGGTGCCCGCGACCATGTCGCCAAGCCGCTTGCTTCTGGCCGAGAGGAGCATCGCCACAAGGCCGATGCCGTAGTAGCCGGGCAGCATGTCGACGATGCGCATGGCGTTGCGGATGACCGAGTCGAGCGCGCTCACACGCGAGCCGTCGTCGCGCACCACGCGGATGCCGAGGTAGCGCTTGCCAGGTGTGCGGCCGTTGCGGAAGACCTCGCCGAAGACGTAGTAGCCCCAGTACGTGATGAACGCGACGGCGATGACGATGCCGAAGACCCAGACCGGGGCGTCCGAGAGCCGCACCGCTGTGAGTGCGGTGGTGATGAGCAGGCCAACGCCGATCTCGGCGGCGATGATGAGCGTGACGAAGACGGTGTCGATGAGGATGGCGGCCCCGCGCGAGCCCGCTCCTGCGAGCTCATAGGCGAACGCGACCGATTCCGGCGTCTCTACCGAGACGAGATCCGGGCGTCCGTCATTGTTCACGCGCTTCCCCCTTGGGTCTGTGCTGACCGCCTCCGGGTGCTAGCATAGTCGAGGATGTACCGAGGCGGAAGGAAGCACGTGGAAGAGCGGGAGTTCGTCGCGGGGTCCAAGGGCGTGTGGGAGCGGCTCGCCGTCGCGGTTGAGGACGCGCGCGAGCACGGCGTGCGCCGCCTGAGCGCCCCGGCCCTCAAGCAGATGCACGAGGATTACCGCCACGCCGCCGCGGACCTGGCCTACGCGCAAACGCACTATGCGGGAACTGAGACCGTCGCATACCTCAACCGCCTGGTCGCCTTCGCGCACGGTGAGCTCTACGGCACGCCGCCGAGGAGGCTCGCGGCCGTGTGGCGCTTCCTCTCGACGGGGTATCCGCAGCTGGTGCGCAAGCACTGGCGCACGCTCGCGATCTCCGGCGGCATCTTCACGGCGGCCATGGCGCTCGGCTTCACGCTGGCGTTCGTGAACTATCCCGTAGCGCGCCTGCTGCTGCCCGCGCAGTACCGCGACACCATCGCGGACTCGATCGCGCGCGGCGGCAACAGCGGCAGCAACGAGCAGATGGTGTCCTTCGCGCCGGTGTTCTCGGCGTATATCACGAGTAACAACATCCAGGTCTCGCTGATGGCGTTCGCCGGGGGCATCACCTTCGGCGCGCTCACCGCATACGCGCTCACGATGAACGGGCTGCTGCTGGGCGCGATGGCGGGGATGTTCACGAAGGCGGGCGGAGCGCTCGGGTTCTGGGCGCTTATCGTGCCGCACGGCGCGCTCGAGCTGCCGGCGATCATGCTGGCGGGCGCAGCAGGCCTCGTGCTGGCGCGCGCGCTGCTCTTCCCCGGCGACCTCACGCGCACCGACGCGTTGCGCGCGAACTCCGGCGACGCTGTGCGACTCGTGCTTGGCGCCGTGCCGCTGCTGGTGATCGCGGGTCTTATCGAGGCGTTCCTCACGCCACGCGGCGGCATCGATCCCACGATGAAGCTTGCGTTCGGGGCGGTCGTGTTCTTGCTGCTGGTGGCGTACGTGCTGCTGCCGGGACGGAAGAGCGCGGCTACAGCGCAATAAGCTGCACGTCGGGGTACTCGCCGTGTGCGCGCGCGTCTGCGCTCACGAGCGTTGCGCCGAGGAGCGCCGCGCACGCAGGCGCAAGCGCATCGTAGAACGAGCAGCCGAGCAGCCCGCACTGCCGAGCGGCCTCGCGCACGACTTCGTCGGTGAGCGGCACGACGCTGACACCGGCGTCCTGGAGGGTCTCCCAGGCCGGGATGACATCCTCGTGCGCGAAGTATCTCCGCACCACTGAAAGCACCTCGTGTACGAAGTGCGTCGGCACGGCGATCGCGACGTCACCGGCGACGGCGCCCTGCAGCAGCTCAAGCGCCAACTCCCGGCCGGACTCCGGCTTGAACCACTTCACGCCGACGGAGGCATCGAGGACCAGGAGCCGAGCGGCGCTCATCGCAGGGGGCTCCCGTCGTCCGTCTCCCGGACCTCGCGCAGGATCTCGAGCGTGGGCCGGTCGTCGTGTACGGCGCGTCCCTCGTCGAAGTGCCGCATCCGCTCGATAGCGCCGAGAATGCGCACACGCCGTGCCTCGTCCGCGCGCTCGTCGGGCGTCTTCGTGAGGTAGGTGGCAACCGACTCCTGCACGAGCTGGCTGCGTGATGTGCCGAGAGACTCGGCCTCGGCGTCGAGGCGCTTGAGCAGCTCATCGGGAACCGAGATGGTAATCTTGGCGGTCATGGCGCCTCCTGGTCATACCGACGTTCATACCCAGAGTATGCCCGCGGGAGGAGGGCGTCAATCGGGGGCACTCGCCGCTACAACCGCCCCCGCGCCTTGATCTCCAGGTAGCGGTTGACCGCCGTCACCGAGAGCTGCTCGGGCTCCACGTCGAGCGCAAGCGCACCCCTTGCCGAGAGAACGCCAAGCGCCTCGGCTTTGTCGCGCAGCACGCCTTCGGCCACTGCGGACGCGTACGCCTCGGCCTCTGTCTTCACTTCCTGGCGCGCGCGGCCCTCGATGACGCGATTGCGCTGCGTGAGCACGAGCGGGAGGTGGCGCGGCGCAAGCCCGCCCAGCACGCCGAGCAGACGCTTGGACGGCTCGGTGCCGAGGATGTCGGTGAACAGCACGATGAGCGAGCGCTTCGAGAGGCGCGCCGCCAGGTATGTGAGCGCGCGGGTGTAGTCGGGCTCCTCCACGCGTCCCTCGGCGGAATAGAGCGCCTCGAGGATCGCGAGGAACTGGCGGTGGCCTTTGCGCGGCGGCAGGTACGTGATGATGTCGCGGCCGAAGACGAGCAGCCCCACCAGGTCGCCCGCCTCGGTGCCGAGATACGCGAGCAGGAGCGCGGCGTTCACGGCGCGGTCGAGTTTGCTCATGCCGCCCACGAGCGGCGTCATGAGGCGCCCCGTGTCGACGGCGATCATGATGGTCTGGCTGCGCTCTGCCTCGAAGCGGCGGATGACCGGCTTGCCTCGGCGAGCTGTGGCCTTCCAGTCAATCTCGCGGTACGCGTCACCGTTCTGGTACTCGCGAAGCGACTCGAACTCGGTGCCCACGCCGGCGTACCGCGCGGCTTTGATGCCGAGGTCGAGGAGCGCGCCCCGGCGCGCAAGGAGCGCGTAGCGGCGGACGGCGGTGATGTCGGGGTAGACGCGGCAGGTCTCGGCTGTGGGCATCGTGAGCTGCCTGCCCGCAAGGCCGAGCGGGCCGATGGCGCGCACGCCCACATCGCCGAAGCGGAACTCGCCGCGACCGGGCGGCGTGAAGCTGAGCGCGAACTCCTCCTCGGCATGCGGTGCGAGCGTGACGGGGCCGATCACGCGCTCGCCGGTGAAGCCGACTGGCGGCGTCTCGCGCACGGTGAGGGTGGCGGCGTAGCGCGACGCGTTGCGGACCGTGAGCGTCACGGGATTGGCGGCACCGATCGAGAGCTTTTCGGGTAGCGTGCGCACGACCTCGATCTCGCTCGCGCGCGGCGTGTAGCGAAGGTCGGCGAGCACGATTCGCACGAGCAGGACCAGCCATGCCGCGAGCGCGACCCACGCCCACGGCGCGGGTACGAGCGGCAGGAGCAGCACCGGGGCAGCCGTCACCAGCGCCGCTCGCGGCGTCACGTGCGGCAGCTTGCCGATGGCTGTTGCGAGCCGTCCGCTCATCGCGGTACCGGCACCTGCGCGAGCACGTCGGCAAGCACGGCGTCCACGCCGGTGCCTTCGATCTCGATCTCGGGGCGGAGCAAGACACGGTGGCGCAGGCACGGCAGGCACGCCGTCTTCACGTCATCAGGCGTCACGAACGCGCGTCCTGCGAGGAGCGCTCGGCCCTTTGCGGCGACGAGCACGCTCACAGCAGCACGCGGACTTGCGCCGAGGAAGACCGCCGGATGCTCGCGGGTAGCGCGCACGATCGCCGAGACGTACCCGACCACGCCCTCGTCGACGACAACGCGGTCAAGCTCGGCCCGTGCGGCGAGGATGTCAGCCGCCGAGGCGACCTTGCGCACGCCGAGGTCGTCAAGCGAGGTCATCTCCATGCCGCCGACGTGGCGCGAGAGGATCTGCGCTTCCTCCTCGGCGGAGGGATAGCTCACAAGCACCTTCTGCGCGAAGCGATCGAGCTGCGCCTCCGGGAGCGGGTAGGTGCCCTCGTACTCGACGGGGTTCTGGGTGGCGACGACCAGGAACGGCTTGGGCAGCTCGTGCCCCACGCCGTCGATCGTGACCTGGCCCTCCTGCATCGCTTCGAGGAGCGCCGACTGCGTCTTCGGAGGCGTGCGGTTGATCTCGTCGGCCAGCACGATATTGGCGAAGACAGGCCCGGTGCGCAGGAAGAACTGCTGGCGCTCCAGGTCGAAGACGTTCGTGCCCACAACGTCTGCCGGCATGAGGTCGGGCGAGAACTGGATGCGCTTGAACGAGATGTCGAGCGTGTGTGCAAGCGCGCGTGCAAGCAGCGTCTTCGCGGTGCCCGGCACGCCTTCGAGCAGCACGTGGCCGCCCGTGATGATGCCGACGAGCAACGCGTCGACCGTCTCGGCCTGCCCCACGACCGCCTTGGCGACCTCGGCACGCACATCCGCCGCGAGCTTCTGGACCCTCTCGGTGTCAGCCATTGATACCTTCGACCTCCCGTCGCGCGCGGGCAAGCATGCCCGCGACCTGCACAAACTCTTCTTCTGCGATGTTCTCTTTGCCGAGCAGCACCTGCGTCTGCTCGAGCGCTGCGCCAGCCGAGGGGTGCCGCTTGCGCCCCATCACCGGCGATCCATACCGTCGTGTAAGCGCCCGCGTGAGCCCGTCGGCGAGCGCTTGCAACGCTTCCCGGCGGGCACCGGCCTTGCGGTAGAGGCCCGCAAGCGAATCGATGTACGCCGAGGTACGCGCCACGGGCGTCTCGGCCACACCGATGGTCGGGCCGAGGCGACGTCCGTACGCCGCGAGCATGAGCGCCACGCCGAGCCCGAGCGCCAGGAGCGCGGACTGCCCACCGGCGCCGAGACGCTCGAGAAC
>CAZGNF010000088.1:0-9422 GCA_964527045.1 uncultured Coriobacteriaceae bacterium
GTTCTTGTCCAGACCGATATCGACGAACGCCGCCTGCATGCCAGGCAGCACGTCGCGAACCTTGCCGAGATACACGTTGCCCACAACGCTTCGCTTCGGCCGCTCTATATAGAGCTCCACGAGGTTGCGCTCCTCAAGGATCGCCACCCGGGTCTCATGAACGTCATGCGAGATCAGCATCTCGCGGACGATATCACTCACAACATAACCCCCGATGTCACAGCGGGTCGCGCCAGGAACCGTCCTCTTCCACAAGGAGCTCCGTGCGCGTCACGGACGCGATACGCCCATCGAGCGCTCCGCGCGTCAGTGCCGCCGTGACCAGGGCGTCGGGACGGAGCGAGCCTCGCTCGCCGATCCTGACCGTCAAACCGACGGTCGTCCGTTCCCCGCTCGTGCTGACGATTGGCTCCTTCGGGAGCGTGGATGCCAGCTCGAAAATCTTCTGCTTGCCCTTGTGCTCGACGGCCAGAACGCCCTCGGCGATGATGGCCGAGAAGGAGCTTGTAAGCCCCTCCCTCAGTGCTTCTCCCCCTTCCAGGAGTACCTCGTACTTCGCGATGGTGAGAACCGAGCCGAGCGATGGTTCGCGCTCAGCGATGTACTTGACCTTCACCGGTGCCAGTCCCGCCGCCGATGCGCCTCGCAGCGCCTCGAATGCCTCTTCAGACGGCACGTATGATCGTAGCCACAGGTCGAGGTACTCACCGAGACCCGCGGTGCCAACCGGTAGTGCGGGACCGAAGGCCAGCTTCATGTGCGGGCTGAACCCCTGGGTCACAGCATACGGCAATCCGGCGCGGCGCGCAGCGCGCTCACAACTGTGCACGACTTCGAGGTGCGAAAGGTGCCGCAACCGATCTGCTTTTCGGTACCGAACGCGCAGGCGAAACGTCGCCTCAGCCACGGCGATCACCCGCCAGGATGTTCGCGACGAGCGAGGACCCGCAGACGCCGCAGCCGGTGCATCCGTCGAAGGTGCAGTCCGCGGTCGTCTGCGCGGCAAGCGCGTTATCGCGCTCGATGCGCAGGTACGCGCGAGTCACCCCCACCGAGATGTGATCCCACGGAAGCGCCTCACCCACGCTGCGACTCCGGTTCGCGATCGCAGTCGGATCGATGCCGGTCTCTTCGAACGCCCGCGCCCAACGCGAGGGCCTGAACTCCTCGGTCCACGCATCAAAGCGCGCACCGCCGCGCCACGCGGCCTCGATGACGTCGGCTACTTCACGACCGCCCCGAGACAGCACGCCCTCAAGAAACGACACGTCGCTGTCGTGATACGAGAGGTCGATCCCCTTCTTGGGCATCGCGTCCCGAAGCACCGACTGTCGGCGGCGGACCTCCTCAAGCGGTATCTGCGCTTCCCACTGGAACGGCGTATGCGCCTTGGGCACGAACGTCGAGACCGAGACCGCGACGCGCATGCCGCCACGCTCGGCGGGAGGCGTCACCTCACGAGCGGCACGGAACACGCGACCGACCAGCTCACCCATGCCTGCGATGTCCTCGTCGGTCTGAGTGGGCAGGCAGATCATGAAGTAGAGCTTCACGCGGCGACACCCTGCCGAGAATGCTTGCGTGACGGTGCGAAGCAGGTCCTCCTCGGTCACGTTCTTGTTGATCACATCGCGCATGCGCTGCGTGCCGGCCTCGGGTGCGAACGTGAGCCCCGTCTTCTTGCCGCCGCCGAGCAACCGCGCGACCTGCACGTTGAAGGCGTCCACGCGCAGCGATGGCAGCGATACGGTGACGCCGGTCCCTTCCAGGCGACGCGTCAGCCGGCGCAGGACCTCCTCAAGCTTCGAGTGATCCGCGGTGGAGAGCGACGTCAGCGAGACGTCATCGTAGCCAGTGCACTGAAGCGCTGCGGTGGCGTCGCGCACGATGCTGTCGGCCGAGCGCTCGCGTACCGGGCGGTATACCATGCCGGCCTGGCAGAAGCGGCAGCCACGCGCGCAGCCGCGCAGCACCTCCACGCCCACACGGTCGTGGACGACGTCCATGAACGGCACCACCGTGCAGACCGGCGCACGATAGGCGTCGAGGTCTGGGAGCACGCGCTTGCGAACGACCGTCGGCGCGCCTTCAAGCGCGACCATGCCACCAAAAGCCCCATCATCGGCGCGCGGCTCATAGAGCGAGGGCACGTACACGCCAGGAACGCGAGCCAGCGCCAGCAGCGTCTCTGCCCGAGAAGCGCCCTTCGCTTTCGCGCCGCGGTGGGCTGCAACGATGTCGGCGACCGCATCTTCACCGTCTCCGATTAGGATCGCGTCGAAGAACGGTGCCACAGGCTCCGGATTGAACGCGCACGGACCGCCGCCGATGATCAGCGGATCGGCATCGGATCGGTCGCACGCCCTGAGCGGGATTCGCGCGAGGTCGAGTGCCTCAAGGATGTTCTGGTAGGTGAGTTCGTAGGGCAGCGTAATGCCGACAAGATCGCACTCCGAAACAGGTCGACACGATTCAAGCGTGAAGAGCGGGATATCCGCCGCGCGCATCGCGTCGGCCATGTCCATCCAGGGCACGAAGACCCGCTCGGCTGCCACATCATCAAGCGCGCCAAAGCGCCCGTAGAGTATCTGGAGCGCCTGGTTCGCCATCCCAATCTCATAGACGTCGGGGTACACCAAAGCGACCCGATACGACGCATCCTTGTGCGACGCGCCCCATTCCGAGTCGATGTATCGTACGGGTCGTTCGATGCCGGCGAGCAGCGGCTCGATCCGGCTCCACAGGTCACTCACCGGCTACTCCGGTGTCCGATGCCGTGGTCGCGATGAGGCCCGGGAGTTGGGACTGCGCTGGCGCCTGCACGCTCTCGGGCAACGCAGGTGTGCGGCGGCCCGGTCGTGGCAGCTTATGGACGACCTCGCCGGCGCCCTCACGCAGGCGGCGTGCGACCTCGGCGAGGTCGGCACCATCCTCGAAGTACTCGACGGCCGCCTTCCCCATCGCGACGGTCCCGGCGTAACCGATACCGCCCTTGACAGCCCAGCCGAGCACGGGCACGAATCCGAGGATCTGGCGCGCCACGGTGCGCAGGACGAAGGCCCCGCCGACGATAGCGGCGAGTTCGCGGAGACGCTCCGGCCCGAGCTTCTCGCCATACGCCGCCGCGATCTGCAGAAGCATCTTCGCCTGATTGGCGGTCATGATCGACATGTCTGCTCCGGGAACGAACGCCACCGCCCCGACTAGCGCATTCTGCATCGCTGTCGCCTGTACGGCCTCGTTCGCCACCGCTCGGCGCATGAACGCGAAGTTGTGCGCAAGCGCGAGACGCTTGGAACCGATCTCGTCTGCCAGCCACGCCGAGAGGCGCGTGTCCGCAAGCGCCGACACGTCATCATCAACGAGGAGGTCTCCGAGCGGTTGTCTCAGCGCGTCAGCAAGGCGCGTCCGAAGCGATTCATCGCCAACAGCGACTACCACCACGGGCGTACGTGCTAGTCGCGCCGAGGAAATCGCATCCGCAAGCGCGGCTCCCCCACCGCCAGCAACCGCGATGACGGCATCGCACGGGTGAAGCGTCAGCGGCGACGCGGGGTCAGCCACCTCGACCTGCAGCGAGGCGCCCGCGGTCTGTGGACGCAAGCGCTCACGCAGCGCGTGAACCAGCGCGTCGTCGGCGTCGAGTTCGATGACGACAGCGAGCGATACGGGCTGGCTGCGGTCCTGTTGTAGTTTCGACCCCGACTTCACGAGATCGCGTACGTCCATGGGAAGTGCCATCCGGTCGTCCCCTTTCACCCGCGGGCGCTACGTGCCGTAGCGCCTGGACCAGACCGATAGGAGGAGTCCAACGCCGCCGAGGTTCGTCACCATCGATGAACTGCCGAAGCTCATGAACGGCAGTGGAATACCTGTAATAGGCATCATACCCACGGTCATGCCGATGTTCTCCAGTATCTGGAACAGCCACATGCCCATGACGCCCGCGACGATGAGCGCGCCATACAGGTCACGCGACGATGCCGCAATAGCAAGCGACGAGATCAGCAGCGCGAGGTACAACCCGAGCAGCAGGAGTGCGCCGGTGAAACCCAACTCCTCGCCAAGTACCGCAAAGATGAAGTCCGTGTGTCGCTCGGGCAGGAAATGCAGATTCGATTGCGTGCCGCTCGTCAGTCCTGTGCCGGAGACACCGCCCGAACCGATCGCGATCTTCGATTGTGCGAGGTTGTAACCTGCTCCGGCGGGATCGCGTCCCGGGTCGATGAAGACGAGCAGGCGGTCCTTCTGGTAGTCCTTGAGCGCGACATCATGACCGACAATACGGTCGAGCGTGGTGTCGATTCCGAGGATTCCAACGATTCCCACGACCGCCACAAGTCCGAGCACCGCGAAGAAGCGGCCCTTCATCCCGCCTACCAAGAGCATCGTGAACGCGATCGCGACGAATACGAGACCGGTCCCAAGGTCGGGCTGCAGCAAGATGAGCGCGATAGCCATGCCGAGATACCCCAACAGCCGAACCGCATCGCGGGGCTTGTCGATGCGGCCCTCATATTCGGCGATCAGTGCGGCCATGATGACGATGAAGACGAGCTTGGCTGGCTCGGATGGCTGGAAGAGGCGCACGCCGAAGACCTGCAGCCACGACGTGGCGCCCTTGGCTGTCGTGCCCAGGCCCGGAATACGTGGACTGACAAGCAAGAATGCGAAGAGCGTGAGCAGCGGTCCGGTCCAGTGCTTGAGCTTCTTGTAGTCGATCGCCCAGGCCACCACAAGCGGGATGAGACCCACGACCACGCCCAGTAGATGACGCTTGAACAGCCCTGCACCACCGGTCATTCCGGACGTTGCTGACGAGACCATCACGGACCCGTAGGCGATTAGTGCAATGGTGAACAGCAGAATCGGCACGTTGACCGAGTCACGCACCTGCTTGCCGAGTGACTTCTCTACGCGTCTCATCGCGAGTTATCCGTCGTGTGGACCGTGGTTATCTTCTGACCGAGCAGCTTCGCGAGGATGTTCCGCGCAGCCGGCGCCGTGACCGAACCACCATGCCCACCCTGCTCCACCACGACTGCGACCGCGTACTTCGGGCTCTGCGCCGGTGCGAACGCGCAGAACCAGGCGTAGTCGTCCTTGCCGTAGACCTGCGCGGTACCGGTCTTGCCCGCCACGGTCACGCCGAACCCGCGGAACGCGCCGGCACCGGTGCCCTGAGTCGTCACGCGCACCAGTGCGTTGCGCATGATCGCCAGGTTCTCGGCTGAGACGCCTGAGTCTGCCAGAATCGCAGGCTCGTAGCTTCTCGCAACCTTGCCGTCGGATCCAAGAACGTCCTTCAGAACGTGCGGTGTCATCACTACACCGCCGTTGGCGATGCCAGCATACGTGGTGGCCATCTGGAGCGGCGTGACGAGCAGGTCGCCCTGACCGATCGCCATGTTGACGGTATCTCCCGGCAGCCATGTCTGATACTCGGGGTAATTCTCGTTGAAGGCCTTCTTCCACGCGGCATCCGGAATTCGGCCACTCACTTCGCCGGGCAGGTCGATGCCCGTATCGGAGCCCAGGCCAAGCGTGCGCGAGAACGCCTGCAGCTCTTCGTTCTTGCGCTTGTAGAACTCGTAGCCGATCTCGTAGAAGACCGTGTCGCACGACTCCTCGATACCGCCGTCGAATGAGATCGTCCCGTGACCTGAGTGATCCCAGCACCACTTGGGCCACTGCTTGCCCATAGCGACCCACTTGCCAGCACAGCTATACGTCTTGCCGCTGTACGTCACCTTCGTCTGCAGGCCCGCAAGACCCGTAACCGCCTTGAACGTGGACGCGGGCGGATATGCCGCCATGACGGCACGATTGTTGAGCGGGTACTCGCTGGCCTTGTCGGTGAGCCTCGTCCACTCGGCTTGGCTGATGCCGCCAAGGAACGTCGCCGGATCGTACGTGGGGGCGCTCGCCATTGCGAGGACTTCTCCGGTCTTCACATCGACGACCACGGCTGCGCCTGCCTTGGCCTTCTTGAAGTTCTGGCGGTGCGCCTCGGCAAGCGCGTCGGCAAGCGCCTGCTCGGCAACCTTCTGAACCTCGATATCGATGGTGAGCTTGATGTCGCGACCGGGAACCGCAGGCTGCTCGTCGATGATTCGCTGGGGCTTGCCCGACGCGTTGACCTCGATGAGACGGCGGCCTTTGTCGCCCTGCAGCACGTTCTCGTACTGCGACTCAACGCCAGCTTTGCCGACGATATCGCCAAGCTCGTAGCCGGCTGTCGGGTCAGACGCCGTCATCTGCTTCTCGGAGATCTCGCCCGTATACCCGATGACGTGTGCGCCGATCGATCCATACGGATACTCGCGAACAGCGACCTCATCGATGCGCACGCCCGGGAACTCCTGCTGGCGCTCCGAGAGCTGGGATATCACACCGAGCGGTACGTCGATCGCGACAACGCGAGGGCGGAGGGCCTCAACCCGGGAGTCGGCAACCTTCTCGAACACTTCCGACGGCGTCATTCCGAGCAGCTCTGCTACGCCGCCGAACACACGCTCAAGATCAGCGCGCGTCGGATCGTCGCTCTTGTCGGAGCTCTGCGCTTCGATGATGAGCTTGCGAACGTCATCGTTGGCGGGATCGACGGAAACCGCCAGTGTGGCGCGGTTCGTGACGAGTTCCTTGCCGTTCCGGTCAAGGATGCGACCGCGGGGAGCGTCAAGCGATATCTCGCGAATGCGATTGTTCTTGGCTTGAGCGGCGTATGTCTCGCCCGAAAGAACCTGCATGGACCAGAGGCGCAGCAGCAACGACGCGAGTACCAGGATCACGATCAACCCTAGTGCCGCGAAACGGGACTTCAGTTGTTGCTGGAATGTTGTCATGAAAGGGCGACTCCCCGAAGGCGCATGGCCTCGGTGCTGGATGCTCGCAGGCTATGCAAGCCGTCGGAAGGACTTCACTGACCTATCGGTGCGCAAGAACCGCGCCAACCAGGGATACAGAAGCAACGCCAGAACGCTGTTGTAGATGCCACGCGGAATCGCCACCCCGAGCACCGACTTCCAGAACGACACGTCGACGCCAAGGACGCTCAGTACGATCAAGTACGCGAGTTCTGCGGCGATGCCGGCAAGCAACGCAACGGTCACCGGCAGCAGCCATCCCTCTGCGAAGAGATTCGCCGCCATCATGCCTGCCAGATAGCCGACGACGGTAAGCACGAGTACCCACGCCCCGATCGGGCCGCTCCCAAGCAGGTCGAGCGCGAGCCCGGCGGCAAATCCGGCTGAGGCGCCGGATCCAGGACCCTGGACGAAGGCCAGGGTGATAACCACGAGCAACGGGAAGCTCGGCACAACGCCGAAGGGCGCGATATGCGGCGCAAGCATTACCTGCAGCACAACCGCGCCGGTAATCGCTGCAGCACTCGTCCAGAACCGGTTCATTCAATCGCCCCTGCCCCGCTACCGGTGATAGGGCCGAGAAGTACCAGGACCTCTTCAAGCTGGTCTACCGGAACCCGCGAGACCACGACGATGCGCGGGAAGAGGTCAGCGCGACGCGCATCGACATCGATGATGTCTCCGACGACCAGCCCCTTCGGGTAGACGCCGCCAAGCCCGGATGTGATGACCACGTCGCCGACCTTTGGCACGTTCACCTTGTCGACGAAGTCCATGTTGAGCGTTCGGTCGATGCTTCCGCGCACGACGCCCACTGCGCGCGTGCTCTGAACCATGGCCGCAACGCCGCTCTCCTGGTCGGTTATCAGCCGTACCCGCGAGGAGTTCGTGGAGACTTCTTCGATCTGGCCCACAAGTCCCTGAGGCGCCAGTACCGGCATGCCGCGAACGACGCCATCGGCCGAGCCACGGTCGATCACTATGACACCCTCCCACGTACTCGTCGGGCGACCGATGACACGCGCCCCGAGTTTGGTGAGCTTCCGCTCCTCGGCGAACTGCACAAGGGCCCGCAGCCGTTCGTTCTCCTGACGGGCCTCCTCAAGCTCGGCGAGACGAGAACGGAGTTCGTCATTCTGCGTCCGCAGCGTGTCGATGTCGGAGCGAGAAACGCCGAGTCCGGTGAACCAGTCACCGACGGCAGCGAAGGGGCTGACGATCGTGTCGCCGGCCTGCGCAAGCGGAGCGGTGACGGCGAGCGTCACTCTGCGCGCACCATGAAGGAGACCGGTGTCGCTCTCCCGGAAGTACATGGTGATCATAACGAGCGACACCACGACCAGCGCCACAAGCAGCGCCGGATTGGTTCGCTTCGGTTCAGAGTTCGTGATTCGCATGGGCAGCCCGGCCTACCGGGTAACGGTGAGGACCTTCTTGAGCACGTCGATCTCCTCAAGGGCCATCGCCGATCCGAGGACGACGTTGATGAGCGCGTTCTCCGAGACATGAACAGGCATCCCGGTTTCATAGCGGATCCGATCATCGAGCGCCTTAAGCAGCGCGCCGCCGCCCGTCAGCACGATGCCATACTCCATGACATCGCTCGCAAGCTCCGGCGGCGTCTTCTCAAGCGTTCCCTTGATCGCGGAGATGATCGCCTGCGTTGGCTCCTCGACGGCCACCCGGATCTCCTCGGAGGAGAGCTGGATCGTGCGAGGCAGGCCGGTTAGCAGGTCGCGACCGCGGACCTCCACGTCGAGTTCCTCGGCAAGCGGGTGCGCCGAGCCGATCTCGAACTTGATCTCCTCGGAGGTACGCTCCCCTACGAGGACGTTGTACTCCTTCTTGATGTGCGCGACGATCGCGTCGTCGAACTCGTCTCCACCGATGCGGATCGACTGAGAAACGACGATTCCGCCGAGCGAGATAACGGCAACCTCGGTGGTGCCACCACCGATGTCAACGACCATGTTGCCGGTCGGCTCCTGGATCGGGAGACCAGCACCGATGGCGGCGGCCATCGGCTCCTCGATGAGATACGCCTGCCGAGCGCCAGCCTGCATCGTGGCCTCGAAGACAGCACGCTTCTCGACTTCAGTGACGCCCGAAGGGACACACACGACAACGCGCGGCTTCGGCTGCCAGGGGAACCGCTTCACGCGGGTCTTGTTGATGAAGTAGCGAAGCATCGCTTCGGTCACTTCGAAGTCGGCGATGACACCGTCTTTGAGCGGACGGATAGCGACGATCGAACCGGGGGTACGCCCGAGCATCCGCTTGGCCTCGATACCGACCGCGAGCACACGCTTGGTGTCCCGCTCGACGGCCACGACCGATGGCTCGATGAGCACGATGCCGCGACCACGCACCGACACCAGTGTGTTGGCGGTACCCAGGTCGACAGCCATATCGCTGGCCCATGAATTGAAGAACATATCGACAAGCGACAAAGCGCTCTCCTTTCGCTGTCACGCTTCGAGCCGCATTGACCGCACGAAGCGGAAGCGCACGCAAAGCGCGCGGTCAGGACTCTCACACCGCGCGCAGACGCAATAC